>JBDKKH010000068.1:0-11451 GCA_039796215.1 Verrucomicrobiota bacterium | reverse complement strand
CCTGACAACGAGCGAATAACCTCGTTTTTTCGCATTTTAGCTTAAGGCGGGGCATCCCCCTGAGGAAAATAGGTCAAATCAGGCCAATTTAACCCTCCATCCTTGCCAGGCCCCGTTTTTTGGCCAATTTACCCCTCGAACCCCTATACACCCATACCATGCCCCTCAAACTTGGCCAGCCTCTCCCTGAAATCAGCCTCAAGCAGAAGACCGATGCCGGCTTGGTAGACGTCAACCTCCGCCGCAACGTCGGCAAGGGCAAGACCGTCATCCTTTTCGTCCCTCTGGCCTTCACGGGCGTCTGCACCGACGAACTCTGCAAAGTCACCGGCTTGCTCGACGAATACAAGAAACTCGGCGCCGACGTCATCGCCATCTCGGTGGACTCTCCTTTCGCCCAGGAAGCCTGGGCCAAGCAGGCCGGCATCAGCCTCACCCTCGTCTCCGACTTCAACCGCGTCGCCGTCAAGGCCTTCAAGGTCAAGGACACCCGCGTGATCCCCGAGAAGACCGGCCTCCTCAACGTCGCCAAGCGCTCGGTCTTCGTGGCGGACAAGGCCGGCAACGTGATCCACTCCGAAGTGAAGCGCGACCCCAGCTCGATGCCCAACTTCGCCAAGATCAAGAAGGCCGTCGAAGCCTAAGCCTTAGGACGACTTATATTGAAGGCGGTGGGGCTTGCCCCGACCGCCTTCTTTGCTTTTGGCTTCCTCACCCGCCCGACCGAACCCGGACGCCCCCTTTTTCCAACAAACCACCATGGCCCTCAAAGACCCCTTCAAAGCCCTCCGCCCTTTTTCCGCCGGCGGCAAATCCGGGCAGATCTACTCCGTGCCCGCCCTTGAGCAGGCCGGCCTCGGCAAGGTCTCGCGCCTGCCGGTCTCGATCCGCCTCGTCCTCGAGTCCGTGCTGCGTAACTGCGACGGCGTCGCGGTCACGGAGCAGGACGTGAAGACGCTCGCCGCGTGGAACGCCGCGAAGCCGGTCGACACCGAGATCCCGTTCGTCGTCGCGCGCATCGTGCTGCAGGACTTCACCGGCGTGCCGCTGCTCGTCGACCTCGCCGCCATGCGCGAAGCGGTCGCCAAGCTCGGCAAGGATTCGGCCGTCATCGAGCCGCTCGTGCCCGTCGACCTCGTCGTCGACCACTCCGTGCAGGTCGACCGCGCCGGCTCCGCCTCCTCCTTCCTCGAGAACCTGCGTCAGGAATTCGGACGCAACACCGAACGCTACGAGTTCCTCAAGTGGGGCATGCAGGCGTTCAAGACCTTCGGCGTCGTGCCCCCGGCGATCGGCATCGTCCACCAGGTCAACCTCGAGCACCTCGCGAAGCTTGTCTTCCAGAAGGACGGCGTGTTCTACCCGGACACCCTCGTCGGCACCGACTCCCACACCACGATGATCAACGGCATCGGCGTCGTGGGCTGGGGCGTGGGCGGCATCGAAGCCGAAGCGGGCATGCTCGGCCAGCCGGTCTACTTCCAGACGCCTGAGGTCATCGGCGTCAACCTCACCGGCCGCCTCCGCGAAGGCGTCACCGCGACCGACCTCACCCTCCGCCTCACCGAGATCCTCCGCAAGGCCAAGGTCGTCGGCAAGTTCGTCGAATTCTACGGCGAAGGCACCGAGGCCCTCTCGCTCGCCGACCGCGCCACGATCGCCAACATGGCTCCGGAATACGGCGCCACGATGGGCTTCTTCCCGGTCGACGACAAGTCCCTCGACTACCTCCGCCAGACCGGCCGCGACGAGTCGCACATCGAGCTGGTGAAGGAGTACTACAAGGCCCAGGGCCTCTTCGGCATCCCGAAGGCCGGCAGCATCGACTACACCCAGACCATCGACCTCGACATCGGCACGGTCGTCCCCTGCGTCTCCGGCCCGAAGCGTCCGCAGGACCGCATCGACCTCCCGAAGATCAAGGAGACCTTCAACACGCTCTTCACCGCCCCGAAGGACAAGAACGGCTTCGGCAAGGCCGCGGCCGACCGCGCCGCCTCCGCTCCCGTCGGCGCTACGGGCCGCTCGCTCCAGCACGGCTCCGTCGTGATCGCGGCGATCACCTCCTGCACCAACACCTCGAACCCGTCCGTGATGGTCGCCGCCGGCCTGGTCGCCAAGAAGGCCGTCGAGAAGGGCCTGACCGTGAACCCCAACGTGAAGTGCTCGCTAGCCCCCGGCTCCCGCGTGGTCACGGACTACCTCAACGAGATCCAGCTTTCGGGTTACCTCGACCAGCTCGGCTTCAACCTGGTCGGCTACGGTTGCACGACCTGCATCGGCAACTCCGGCCCGCTCGACGCCGACATCGAAGGCGCGATCAAGCAAGGCGACCTCGTCACGGCCTCCGTCCTCTCCGGCAACCGCAACTTCGAAGCCCGCGTCCACGGCGCCGTGCGTTCGAACTTCCTGATGTCCCCTCCCCTCGTCGTCGCCTTCGCCCTCGCCGGCCGCGTCGACATCGACCTCGACACCGAGCCGCTCGGCACGGGCAAGGACGGCAAGCCGGTCTTCCTCAAGGATGTCTGGCCCTCCCAGGCCGAAGTCGCCGACCACGTCGCCCGCGGCCTCAAGCCCGAGATGTTCAAGTCGAAGTACGCCGCCGACTCCCTCGCCAACGCCACCGCCGAGTGGAAGGGCGTCCAGGGCGGCACCGGCGCACGCTTCAGCTGGAAGGAATCCTCCACCTACATCCAGGAGCCTCCGTTCTTCAAGGGCTTCTCGATGACCCCGCCCCCGGCTCCCTTGCTCGCGAAACTGCGTCCGCTGGCGATCCTCGGCGACTCCGTCACGACCGACCACATCTCCCCGGCCGGCGCCTTCAAGGAAGAGACCCCGGCCGGCAAGTTCCTCCTCGCCGCCGGCGTGGCGAAGAAGGACTTCAACTCCTACGGTTCGCGCCGCGGCAACGACCGCATCATGACCCGCGGCACCTTCGCCAACACGCAGGTGAAGAACGCGATGGCCGACGGCAAGGAAGGCGGCTTCACGAAGGTCCAGCCCGACGGCAAGGTCGAGGCGATCTATGACGCCTGCCAGACCTACGCGCAGCGCGGCGAAGGCATGATCGTCTTCGGCGGCGTCGACTACGGCATGGGCTCGTCCCGCGACTGGGCCGCGAAAGGCACCGCCCTCCTCGGCATCCGCGCCGTCGTGGCGCAGTCCTTCGAGCGCATCCACCGCTCCAATCTCCTCGGCATGGGCGTGCTGCCCCTAGAGTTCGCCGACGGCAAGAACGCCGCTTCGTACTCGCTCGACGGCACCGAGACCTTCGACCTCGAAGGCCTCTCCAGCCCGATCAAGCCGAAGACGCCGGTGACGCTCGTCATCCGTCGCGCCGACGGCAAGGTCGACAAGGCCCCGCTTGTCGCCCGCATCGACACCGCGATCGAAGGCGAATACTACCGCCACGGCGGCATCCTGCCCTACGTCCTCCGCCAGATCCTGAAGTAAGGACGCCGGCAGGCGAGACCAGGGCGGCCCCTCGCGGGGCCGCCCTTTTTCATATCTTGCCCCGCCCCGGGTCCGCCCTTATCAAAGCGGCATGGAAATCGGCGTCATCAACGGCCCTAACCTCGATCGGCTCGGCAAGCGCGAGCCGGAGGTCTACGGCACCCAGACGCTCGCCGACCTCGAGAAAAGCATCGAGAAGCATGCCAAGGCGGCCGGTGCGAAGACCCGCTTCTTCCAGTCCAATCACGAAGGCGAGATCATCGACACGATCGCCAAGTGGGCCGACAAGGGCGTGAAATTCCTGGTGATCAACCCGGGAGGCCACACCCACGTCTCGGTCGCCCTCCGCGACTCCATCGCGGGAAGCGGCATGCGCGCGGTCGAGGTGCACATCTCGAACATCTACAAGCGCGAGGAGTTCCGCCACAAGTCCGTCACCGCCTCCGCCTGCGAGGGCGTGATCACGGGCCTGGGCTTCGAAGGCTACCTGCTCGCCGTCGACTTCCTGGTCGCCAAGGACGCGGCGAAGCCCGCCAAGGCCGCGAAGACGAAGAAGAAGTAAGCGGCGGAGTTGAGGACTGCGTTGAGGCCTGCATGAAGGGCTGAGTGGATGACGCGATCATGCATGGCTACAGACAGAAGAAACCCAGGAATCCGACCCCACCCGAGGAACCTTAGACAGCGCAGGCGAAACGGGAGAGATTGCACTCAGGACGAAGCGGCCCTCCCTCGCAGAGGTAGGAGGCCATCTCGTCAGCCATGAGCGGCGCCCAGACGGTACCGCGCGGCCCGAGCCCGCCGAACAGATGCGTGCGCGCCTGCTCTGGGTGCGTGCCCATGAAGGGATGATTATCCGAGGTGCAGGGACGGACGCCGGCGACGTGGGCGACGACGTCGACCTGGACATCCTGGCCGAAATAACCTCGGAAACGGCGGATGAGCTTCTCCTTCTGCGGCTCGGTCGGAGCCTCGTCCAGCCGATCCCACTGCCAGTTCGTCCCGGTGCGCCAGACGCCCTGCCCCAGCGGCAAGGCCCAACCTTCGCGATTGAGGATGAACGGCCGGTCGGCGACGTCGGCGCGCAGCGTGAGGGCTTCGCCCTTGGCGGGCTGCCACGGAAGATACCGGAACGGACCGCGCTGCGCCGACTTGTAGCCGTCGCAATAGACGATCGAGCCGGCGCGCAGCTGTCGCCAGGCCACCCCTTCGGCGCTGACGACGACTTCCTCAGGCGAGAACGACGCCTCGGTCAAGGCGCCGTCGGCCACCAGCTCGGCGCGTACGTCGGCGAGGAGCTTCGGGAGGTCGACCCACGCGCCGTTCATCAGCGCGCCGCCGAAATCATCGGCCAGGCCGGCATCAAGCTCACCTCGCGCCGTGGTGATCCGGGCGATGAAAGGGCGGCAGCTGTCGCACTCGGTCCGCTTGAGCCCCTTGGCCCGTTGCTCGTCATCGACGAACATCCGGTAGACCTGGGTCGGCCGGAAGACGCCGAGCTGGGTCAGCCGGCCGGCGGCCGAGGCGAACAAAGCAGGGTAATCCTTCGTCAGGGTGAAACGACGCCCCGTCAGCGGGGTCATCAGGCCGGCGGCGACCTGCGACGAGGCGGACTTCCAACCGTCGTCCACTACGTGGACGGCGCGACCGCGACGACGGAGCTCCTGGGCGAGCAAAGAACCCGCCAGGCCTTGGCCGACGATCAAAAAATCAACCTGCATCACCGAAGGGAGACGCAGGTCGGGGGAAGGTCAAATGGCGGCGGCAGATTGTCAGAATCCGACGGCGTTCTTGGTGCCCTGCTTGGTGACGATCTTCTCTTCCTGCCAGACGACGACGCCTCGCTTGGCGTCGACCAAGGCCAGCTGGAAGACGAAAGAGCTCTGGCGGGTGCTGCCGGCGTTGGAGCGGTCCTCGAGGATCTTGCCCTTGAGCACGAACTCGGGCATCGGCCGGCGGTTCGTATCGGCGATCGGCTCGCTGTCCAGCAAGGTGACCCGGCCGGCGTTGACCAGCGGGACGGTGATCTTGGAGAGGAGCAGGCTGGTATCGAAGTTGTCGGCGGTGTCGTTGGTGACCGTGCCGAGCCGGAGCACCGGAGCGCCCTTGGCGAAAGCCGGAGCAGAGACCATCGACTGGAGCATCTGCGAACCCGCGGTGGCGAAGTCCTGGATGTTCACCTTGTCGAGGCTCACGACGAGCTCGCGGCCGCTGGGATCCTTGTAGGCGGCGGGCGTGCCGCACCCGACGATGAGCAGGGCGCAGGCGAGAAGGGAGAGTTTGTGCATAGGGATGATCAGCGGGAGATGAGACGGAGGCGACACTCGGCGGACTGAGCCTTGAGCGCGGTGGCGGTGACCGTGGTGAGGGCGCCGGGCTCCAGCGGCGTGACGATCCAGTTGGGCTGGGACTCGGTGACGGTGCCGTCCGCGGCAAGCCACTCGAAGCTGAGGTTGACCGTCCGACGGAGGTAGGAGCCGTTGCGCAGGTCGAACTGCACGCGGGTGAAGCCTCCGGCGGTCTTGGATTTGCGGGCGGCGAGCAGCTCGATCTTATCGCCGATGCGCGTGTCGTTCAGCTGCGTGGAGAAACCGCCCTCCGGGCGCGTGGTGGCGTAGTTGACGGCGTCGGGCGGAGTCAGGCCGCGCTCCAACTTGTCGCCGGTCTCCAGGATGGTGGTGCAGCCGGCCAGCAGGCCGAGCGAAAGGAGAGGCAGGAGGGATTTCATGGGATGAGCGTCGTACAACGCAGGACGACCGGTTGATTTTCCTGCGTGGACTTGATGCTTACAAGCAGAACCTTGCCCGCCGGCAGGGTCAGCGAGGCCTCCGGACGCCCCGCGACGGTCAGTTTCTGGCCGGGGCGGGCCGTGAAACGGCCCACGGAGAACCGGGCGGGCAAGGCGGACCAGTTACGCAGGTCGGCGTTGGTCGTACCCACCGTGTAGACGGCGGTGCCGACCTTGGTGGCCAACGACCAAAGCGCGGCGCCGGTGCCGGCGCCGGCCCGATGGGCGGCCTCTTCGGAGGACTTGTTGATCAGGTAGCTGGCGGTGGCCTTGACCGCAGCCGAGGTGAAAGCCTGCGTCTTGATAGCCGGCAAGGCGGCCTCGAAGTGCTTGGCGATGAGGGCGTCCGGCCGGCTGGCCAGCGGCAGCGGGAGCGCCTGTGATTCCAATTCAAGCGCGAGATTGTAATTCAGCCCGGACGGCCGGATCGCCGGCAAGGCGACGCTGACGTAAGGAACCCGCGAGGCGACGACGAAGAGCGGGATGTCGATCCGCTGCTGATACCATTCCGGACAGATGCCCGTCTCGGCGACGACGTAGACGATCGTCCCCGGCCCTCCGGACACGGCTGACTCGGCGTCGTTGAGGTCGAGGCGGAAAGCCTCGTTGGCGCCGTTGAGCCTGGTCGCCGCGAGCAGCTCCTTGCGCGCCCTCTCGCGATCCGCCGGATCCTGGCCCAGCCGCAGGAAGAACATCCCTTGGAGCCAATGGCTGAAAGCGTCGTCATAGGCGCCGACGGCGGCCAGCGGCGCAAGATTCTCGGCGATCATCCCGAGCCCTTCGCTCGTGACCTGGTCTGCGGAAGCCTTGGCGACGTCGTAGCCGCCGACGGCCGTCTTCGGCCGCACGTAGAGTTCGCCGTCGCCGAAGGCCTGCTGCACGAAGCGCAGGCGGGCCATCGCGACACGGGCACCGTCGAAGTCGCCGGACTCGATCCGGTTCAAGGCCTGATAGGTCGAGGCGAAGATACGGTCGGCCGGGCGCGGACGGTAGGCGGCGGCATAGCCATTCGTGAAAGCGGCGGCCGTGGCGTCTCCCACCGAGAAGCCCGGACGTTCCTCCTCGGCCCTCAGGTCCGCCTCGACCTGCTCGAACAAGACCGTGCTTTCCTTGAGCTTGCCTTGGGCGCGGAGGGCCGAGGCCGATTCAAGCCGCCAAAGCAAGGCGTCCTTCGGCTCAGCCTCGGCGAAATTCCGCGCCAATGACGCGGCGGTCTCGTAATCGCCCTCTTCCACCGCCGCGCGCACCCGGGGCCCGCGTTCGACATAGGTCGCGCAACCCGCCAGGGAAAGCATCAGGATGACGAGGGACGGACGCACGGTCTGAGGACTTCAGCCTACCGCGGGCGGCCGGCAAGTAAAGGACGCTCAGGCGAGATGCAGCCAGCGGGCGCCCAGCCAAAGCCAGAGCGGAGTGACCAAGGGGCAGCAAAGCATCGTGATGACCGAGCAACGCAGGGAGACCATGACCTCCCCTTTGAACATCTCGACGATCAGGAAGGTGAAGATCCCGCAAGGCATGGCGGCCTGGACGAGCATGACCTTGCGCAGGGATCCGTCGGTCACCAGCCAGGCGGCCGCGGCCAGCACCAGCAGCGGCATGAGGAGCCAGCGGACGGCCATCACTCCGAGGGAGACGGGCGCGTCCGCGGCGAGCCGGAAGTCCTTCACGATCTCATGCAGGTAGATGCCGGTGAGCAACGTGCCGAGCGGGATCGCGCATTCGCCGATGGCGTGGCAAAGGTCGCTCGCGAAGACGACCGGGGCGCTCCGGCCGTAGCCGGCGAAGTTGATCGCCAAGGCCACGAACAGCGCGACGGTCATCGGCTGCAGGAGTTTCTTCAGGCCGCGGCGCAGCGACTCGCCGGAAAGCATCGCCACGCCCACCGTCCAGACCGCCGCTTCGACGCCGACGTTATGCACCAGCAGGACGCCGACGACGTCATGGTCGAACAGCGCCGCGGTCACCGGGATGCCGAGGTAGCCGAAGTTGTTCACGCCGGCGGAAAAGGCGAAGGTGCGACGCGCCGTCCCCGCGGATACGCCGAAGAGAGAGCCGACGGCCTTGGCGACGGCATAGCCGGTGACGATCATCAAGAATCCCGCGCCGATGTAGAGCAAGGCCTGCGAGCCCGAGGCGATCAGGGGATTGCCGCTCACGCGGGAGAAGATCATCGCCGGGAAGAAGACCCAGATGATCATGCGCATCAGCGGCTGTCGGGCATGCGGGCCCACCCAACCCTGCCGGGCCATGAACCACCCGAGCAGCACCAACAACCCGAGACGGGCGATGGCCAACGCGACATCGGCGGAGAAGACGTTCATGCGTGCGGCCACTATCCCACGTACGACGGGCGGGGGAAGAGCAAATTCCGGAGCGGGGACAGGCGGGCACGGCGACAAGGGGACAAGAAACGTCCCTTGCCCTGACCTTATCGCCTCACCTCCAGCCTCCCTCATCCATCGCGATGCCGGTCGCCCCCTTGACTTCCCCGCGGTTGCGTGGATAATGAGACACGTTCCTTCTCAGTCGGATCCCGCAAATGACCGACGTCTCATTTCGGGGGTGTTCCGGATTCGATTCCCGCCAAGATATCGCGACGGCATGCAGAGGGTAGTTCGTGACCTCTTAAATCCAACGGACAGCACTATAACTGCTAAAAACACCATCACGTTCGAGAACGACAACGTTCTCGCGCTCGCTGCCTAAGTACAGCGACGAGCCCCAAGGCGCGCCTGCAGTCTTGGATCAGCTCGGTTAACGTGGGCGATCCCCTCCTTTAGCTGTTATCTCCGGGGTAAGTGAGAATACAGATAGGTCGCACGGGTGCTCATCCCCAAACGCGATCGAGATCAACGATGAAGCTACGCATGTAGAAGTTACGACGTAAGGGTAGGAAGACGTGGGTTCGACTCCCACCACCTCCACCATTCGAGAAGACCCAGCCTGCGACCACCCGGTCGCAGGCTTTTCGCGTTGGCCTAACGCTTGCGGTAGACCTCGAGGCGGCAGTCGTAGCCCCCCAGGTCGACGGTGCGGCTGGACTCGAGGCGCAACGTGGGGTCGACGGACGACAGCCTCAGCGGATTGATGAAGACCAGGCGGCCGTTGGGACGCAGCACCTCGGAGGCGACCTTGAAGAGATCGGTGAACAGCCCGTGCATGTTCGGCACGCGCACCCGGCGCCCCAGCGGCGGATTGGAAATCACCAGGGAGACCTTGCCCCGGTCGAGTTCCGGGATGCGGATGATGTCGCGGAAATCGCACGCATGGAAGGCGGCCTTGGTGCCTGACACCTTCGCCGCCTTGAAATTGGCCTCCGCGATGGCGATCGCGGCCGGATCGATGTCGGTGCCGACGACCTGCCCCACCCCGCCGGCCAGAGCGGACTCGATGAGTTCGAGGCCGGAGCCGCAGAACGGATCCCAGACGACCTCCTTGTCCTGCCGACCCGCGACCCGGACCAGGCAGGCCGCCAGAGGCGGATGCGAGGCGGCGTTGATGGCGTCCGTGCGGTAGTAGAGACGGGGGTTGGGCGAGATCCGCGGACGTAGCTCCACCAAAGCGCTGCGTTCGTCGAAATGGACATCGACCGACCATGGCGACTCGCGGGCGTCATTGAGCACGCGCGGGTTGAGGGCGAAGGCCCGCTGGGTGACCTTGGCGACCGCGTCATCGTGATTGCCCTGGGCGACCATGCTCAGGCGATAACGCGGAGCCCCCTGCGTCAGCGCCGTCATCCATTTCTCCGCCTGAGGAGAGGCGATGGCCTTGGCCAGGACCTCCAAGGCCTCGGGGGAGCCAGGCTGGCGGATGAAAGCCAGGAAGAAAGCCGCGGTGTCGAAACAACGCAGCTGATAGAGTTCGGCGAGAGTGAAAGCCTCCTTCGGCTCGACGGCCACGAAGCAGCCGCGGACTTCGATCACGCGGAACTTGCCGCCGCGACCTTCGTCTTCGCGGACTTCGTCGGCCACGATCGACTCGAGGCCCTGGCGGCAACGCAGATGCAGGCGCAACCCGGCCTGCTTCGGCACGACCGCGTCCAGCCGGACCATGCCCGGCCCCTCCTGGCGGGCCACGCTGGCCCGCACTTTCTGCTCGTCGATCAGCTTCTCGCCCCCGCCGGCGACCGCCTTGAGCGTCGCCGCCCCGCCGATCTTCTCGAGGGCGGAGGCCACCTTCTTCTTCTCCCGCTCGACCTCGGTCGTCTTGAGTATGTCGATGAGCTTGCGTTCCGACTCCTCGTCGCCCCCGAGCTTGGGGATGGCGGCCGTGGCATAGCGTCGGATCTTCTCGGAAGGGTCCTGCAGGAGGCGGATCATCCAGGCCTTCACCGCGGCCTTCATCTCGGGGTTGCGGGAAGTCGAAAAGACCACGCCGACCGCCCGTACGAGGGCCACCTGCTGGTCGCGCTCCCGAGGGGGCAGCTGGTCGAACTTCGGGACCTCGATGCTCCAGAGCTGAACGGCGGGCAACTCACGCAGCTGTCGGTAAAGGTCCTTGTCGGCTTTCATGGCTTGGGTAGTCGGGCGGGCGGGCGGCAAAGTCAAGGGAGACGCAGGCGGACAGCCCGAGCCTGACCGCGGGCTGTGCCAGCATCCGCGTGTCGCACTTTGGGCTTTTTCCTAACAAAATTAACCAAAAGCGGACGAGCGATTGTCGGCCCAAGAAGTTGGCACGAAAACCCGTCTCCGCCCCCGTCCTGACAATCGACAAGTTGCCTTTGACAGGGGGGGATTATTGCTCACTAGATTTAGGCGTCTTGCGGTCTCCGCCAAGGCACCCAGCGGCTCAGCCGCCAGCCCATCCGACCACTTTTGCCCACACCAGAAATGAAGAATCCCGGACTTCCCGAAAAACAGGGTCTTTACGACCCCCAGTTTGAGCATGACGCCTGCGGCGTCGGCTTCGTTTGCCAGATGAAGGGCAAGCGTTCGCACGATATCATCCAGCAGGCCCTCACCATCCTGGTGAACCTCGACCACCGAGGCGCCTGCGGCTGCGAGGTCAACACCGGTGACGGCGCGGGCATCCTGCTCCAGCTCCCCCACGGGTTCTTCGCCAAGCACGGCCCGGCCAACCTCCCCAAGCCGGGTCACTACGGCGTGGGTATGCTCTACGTCTCCCCGGACTCCAATATCCGCGCGGCGACCGAAGCCACCTTCACCGAAATCGCTAAGGCTCAGGGTCTCTCGATTCTCGGCTGGCGCACC
>JBDKKH010000067.1:0-3996 GCA_039796215.1 Verrucomicrobiota bacterium | reverse complement strand
GACTCGTTGGTGCTCGTCGGCCACGAAGACAATCTGCGCCTGCTCGCGGTCGAACATCGCGCCTTGCGCAACCCGCGGGTCACCTACCGTCACGCTCCCACGATCGTGTCCTCGGACGACGCTCCGATGGCCGTCCTGAAATCCAAGCGCGACTCCTCGATGGTGATCGCCCTGGACATGCTTAAGAACGGGGAAGTCGACGCGGTCGTCTCCACCGGCAACACCAAGGCCCTGGTCGCGGCAGGCACCATCAAGGTGCGCCCGATGGAGGGCGCCGAGCGCCCCGCTTTGGCCGCCATCATGCCCCGCCGGGAGGGCCATTTCATCATGCTGGACGTGGGGGCCAACCCGGAGGCCACCCCGGCACAGCTGCTGCATAACGCGGTGCTCGGCTCGATCTACGCCCAAAGCGCCCTCGGCATCGCGCGACCTCGCGTCGGCCTGCTCACCGTGGGCACTGAAGAAGGCAAAGGCGGCCCCCGCATCAACCGCACGCACGCCCTGCTCAAGGCCATGGGCGACCGCATCCATTACGTCGGACCGGTCGAAGGCTTCGACGTCTTCGGCGACGCCTGCGACGTGGTCGTCACCGACGGCTTCACGGGCAACATCATCCTGAAGACCCTGGAAGGCCTCGTCTACATGGTCCGGGACATGATCGGCAGCAAAGTGAAGAGCAACCCGGTCTACCTCGCAGGCGGTATCGCGATGTTCCCCCTGCTGCGCGACCTGAAGGGTAAATTGAAACCGGAACGTTACGGCGGAGCTCCTTTGCTGGGCCTGACCGGCCTCGTGATGAAAGCCCACGGTTCCAGCAACCGGCAGGGCATCGCCAGCGCCGTCCGCCTCGGTCTGGAGGCCCTTGACCATGGCGCGGGGCAGCGGATGCTGACGGCTTTGGCCGAGGCCAACGCCGTCATCGCGTCCGTGCCGGAGGAAGCCTGAGGTTTTAGTGTTCCCTTCCCCGCCCAAGGGGTCTTTTCTCACGCATCGATGAGCAGCGCTGAGCCATCCGTCTTCATCCGGGCCATCGGGGTCGGCGTTCCCTCGCGTACGCTCACCAACGCAGAGCTCTCCCAGATGGTGCAGACGTCTGACGAGTGGATCAAGACCCGCTCGGGCATCGCCGAGCGACGCATCGCCGGACCCGGCGAGAATCCCTCCGACCTCGGCGCCAAGGCGTCGGCCCAGGCGCTCGCCCGCGCCGGCCTGACGCCCGCCGACGTCGACCTGCTCATCGTCGCGACGATGACGCCGGACGTCCCCTTCCCTTCGACCGCCTGCCTGCTGCAAGCCAAGCTCGGCCTCCGGCGCGACATCCCCTGCTTCGATATCTCCGCCGCCTGCTCCGGCTTCGTCTATGCGCTGCAAGTCGCCAGGGACATGATGCGCTCGGGCGCCTACCGTCGGGCGCTCGTGGTGGGCGCGGAGAAACTTTCCAGCGTGGTCGACTGGTCCGACCGGACCACCTGCGTGCTCTTCGGTGACGGCGCCGGCGCCGTCCTGCTCGAGACGACCCCTCAACCCGGCGTGGGCCTCCTGGCCAACCTCCTGGGCGCCGACGGCAACAACGCCGAGCTGCTGCACTGCGCCGGAGGCGGCTCTTCGGCCCCGCACACCGCCGACACCTTGCGCGAAGGAAAGAATTTCCTGCGCATGAACGGCAAGGAAGTCTTCCGGCACGCCGTCCGGGTGATGGCCGAGTCCTGCGAACGCGTCCTCGCCCAAGCGGGCGTGACTTCCGCGGAGGTCGCCTGGTTCATCCCGCACCAAGCCAACATCCGCATCCTCGAGGCCGTCGCCAGCCAGCTCAACGTGGGCATGGATCGGTTCCCCTCTAACCTCGAGCGCTACGGCAACACCTCCGCCGCCTCGATTCCCCTCGCGCTCGAAGAAGCCTGGCAGGCGGGCAAGATCAAGCATGGCGACCTCATCCTGATCGTCGCCTTCGGCGCCGGCCTGACCTGGGGCGCGACCCTTTTACGCTGGCATGAACCCTCTCGCTAAACCCCTCCTCGCCGTCGCGCTCTTGCTCGGCCCTCTGGCTCACGCCGCGTTCGTCCGCGTCGATGGCGCCTGGCAGATCAAACCCGGCACCCCGGCCGACATCACCCCGGCGGACCGGCTGCCCATCGTGCTGCTCGCCATGAACCACGCTTCGGCGGCCGCCGTCCAAGGCGATGTCGGCCAGGCGCTGAAGGAATGGGAGACCATCGCCGAGGCCAACGTCGGCGCCGAAGCCGAGGCCGTCGCCATGCTCGAGCGCGCCAGGATCTTCGTCGGTCGCGCCGAATTCGAGAAAGCCTCCGCGATCGTGGACGACCTCTTCGCGCGCCACTCCAATTTCGCGGATTTCAGCGCCGCCGTCCAGCTGCAGTTCGAGATCTCCAATCGTCTGGCCGAAGGGGAACGCCGCCGGCTCGGCGGCTGGTTCCCCTGGTTCAGCGACCGCGAAAGCGCCGTCGCCGCCTGGGAGAAGACCATCCGCCTCGCGCCCAACGGTCCGCTGGCCGACGAATGCCTCATCCGCATCGCCCGTCTGAGCCAGGAGCGCGACCTCTCCACCAAGGCCAACGAGGCCCTGGAACGGATCGTCAGCGATTACCCGACCTCGAAACACGCCCCCGAAGCCCTTGAGCGACTGGCCACCCTCCGCGGCAAGGAATCGCTCGGGCCGGCCTGGGACCAGGCCACCACCATGGAAGCCGCGGACCACTGGCGCACGCTGGCCGACCAGTTCCCCGACGACCCTCGGGCCAAGCAGGCCGTGGAGCAGATGGCCGTCCTCCGCGACCGCGCCGCGCGGGCCCGGCTGAACCTCGCCCGCTTCTACTTCTACGACCGCAACAACCCCGAAGCGGCGAAGCTGATGGCCAACGCCTGCCGCAACATCGCCCCCGAATCCACGGCGGCGAAAGAAGCGGAAGCCATGCTGGCGGCCATCCAGAAGGACCCCACTCCGCCCAAGACGCTGGCTGACCGGATCCTGGGCAGCTACCCGCGTCCGAAGTCGGCGGACGAGACCAAGCCTCAGGCGACCGGCGAAGACCTCGACGCGCTCGGCTTCAAGAAAGACGCGCCCAAGGCCGCCATCGGCCCGGACAACCGATGAGCCTCGCGCGCATCGTCTGGCTGGGTTGCGCCACCCTGCTGATGGGCTGTTCGGCCTACCAGGCCGGCGGCCCGAAGCCCGCGTTCCGGGCGCTGGAGATCGCGCCGGTCCGCAACACCTCGAGCCGCACCGGCACGCATGCCGTCCTGCACGCCAAGCTGGTCGACGCCTTCGCGGGCGACCCGCGCGTCACGCTCGGACCCGGCGACGCCTCCCTCGCCGCCGTCGTGACGGACTACCGCCGGTAGGGCTTCACCACCAAGCCTGGCGACGCTTTTTCCTTCAACAGCTTCCGCGTCACCTTCGAAGTGCGCGCCACGCTCACGGCCCAGCAAGGCACCCGGGTGCTCTTCAAGGACCGCGTCTTCACGGCGAGCGTCACGCTGCAGAACGCCGGCGACCCCGTCGCGGAAGAACAGAGCGTGGCGCCGACGCTCTTCGCCGACATCGCCTCGCAGATCCGCCAGGCGGCCACCACCGCCTGGTGACATGAACGTCCCCGTCGTCGCCCCCTCCCTGCTCGCCGCCGACCACGGCGCCTTCGCGCAGGGCGTCCGCGCCGTCGAAGAAGCCGGCCTGACCTGGCTGCACCTGGACATCATGGACGGCCACTTCGTGCCGAACATCAGCTTCGGGCCGCAGGTCGTCGCCGACCTCCGCCCCCTCACCCGGCTGCACTTCGACGTGCACCTGATGCTGAGCCATCCCGACCGCTACGTCGCGGCGTTCGCTAAGGCGGGCGCCGAACGGCTCACCGTCCACATCGAGGCCGAGCATGACGTCGCCAAGACCCTCGCCGCGATCAAGGCCGCCGGCCTCAAGGCGGGCATCGCGTTGAACCCCGACGCCGACCCGCGGCGCGTGCTGCCGTTCCTGCGCGACGT
>JBDKKH010000066.1:0-26301 GCA_039796215.1 Verrucomicrobiota bacterium | reverse complement strand
TTTTTCAAGCGTCACTCGGCGTCCAATCCGCTTGATGCGGGGCGAGGCTCTTGCCACGCTCCTGAGACCGGAATGAGCGAAATCAGCGAAAAAAAGCCCGCCAAGCCCGTGGTGCTCACCTGCGCCCAGCCGACGGGCCGGCTGCACTTGGGCAACTATCTGGGCGCCGTCCAGAATTGGGGCCGCATGCAGGATGACCACGAATGCTATTTCGGCATCGTCGACCAGCATGCCATCACGGTCCCCTACGTCCCCGCCCAGCTGCGGGAAAACACCTACTCCTGCCTGGCCCAGTACGTGGCGAGCGGGCTGGATCCGGCGCGGAGCCGCCTCTTCGTCCAATCCCACGTGATCGGCCACACGGAGCTGGCCTGGATCCTCGGCTGTCTCTGCCCCCTCGGTCAGCTGGAGCGCATGACGCAGTTCAAGGACAAGTCGCGCAAGCAGGAGTCGGTCGACGCCGGCCTGCTCTTCTACCCCGTGCTGATGGCGGCGGACATCCTGCTCTACAACGCGGCCTTGGTCCCGGTGGGCGACGATCAGAAGCAGCATCTGGAGCTGGCCCGCGACCTGGCGGAGAAATTCAACCACCGTTATTCGGACACCTTCAAGGTCCCGGAGCCCTTCATTTCCAAGGTCGGTTCGCGCATCATGTCCTTGCAGGATCCGACCGCCAAGATGTCCAAGTCCGACCCCAATCACGCCTCGACGGTCTTTGTCACGGATCGCCCTGAGGAGATCCGGAAGAAGGTCATGTCCGCCGTCACGGATTCCTCCGCCGAGGTCCGCGGCGGGCCCGACAAGCCCGGGGTCACCAACCTGCTGTCGATCATGGCCGCCTGCTCCGGTCGCTCGGTGGCGACCTTGGAGTCGGAGTTCGGAGGCCGCGGTTACGGCGACTTCAAGGCGGCCGTGGCCGATGCCGTGATCGCCACGCTCGACCCGGTCCGCCTCCGTTACGACGAGCTGATCAAGGACCGCGGTGAGCTCGACCGCATCTTCAAGGCCGGCGCCGAACAGGCCCAGGCGACCGCTTTCCGGACGTTGTCGAAGGTCCACCGCAAGGTGGGCTTCGTCGAACGCCCGCGCTAGGCCGACATTTACCCCACCCCACCAAGATGAACCGCGAACTCGAGAGACTCCTCAAAGAAAAATGGTTCCTGGTCGCCGCCGACCTCATCGCGGTCCTGGCCATCCTTGTCGTCATGCCGGACAAACGCGACGGCTTCGACACCTTCTTCATCGTCTGCGCGATCCTCACGGCTTCCCTGATCGTCGTCATCCCCGTCATGCGTGACGGCGGCGGCAAGGCCGAGCGTCAGGCCGAGCAGGCCCGCTTGCGCGCCAAGCTCGCCGAGGAGATCGACCTGCAGCGCGACAACATCCGCGCCGGGACCGAAGCCCTCAACCGTCGGATCGAGGAAGTCGAGTCGAGTTCCCGCAAGGCCGCGGAAGCCGCGGCGGCCGCCGTCGCCCAGCGCGCCTCGGCCGAGATCAACGCGCTTAAGTCCGCCCTCGCGGAGCTGAACCAACGTGTGCAGGCCGCCGAAGGCGCGGCGAAGTCGGAAGAAGCCCTCGAGGAACTCGCCGCCAAGGTGGAGGGACTGGCCGGCACGGTGCGTGAGCTCGCCGCCTCGTCGGAGGAATCCGTCGAGGCCGCCGGTGCGGCCCGCGCCGAGGCAGCCCTGGCCGCGGCCGCTGACTTGAAGGCCGTCCGCGACGAGCTCAAGAAGTCGGCCAAGCAGGCGGAGAAGAACCTCGGTTCGCTCGAAGATTCCCTTCAGGCCCTGCGCGCGGAACTCAGTGTCGTCCGCCAGGATGTCTCGGCGGTCCGTTCGGCCGAGGCTCCTTCCGAAAGACCGATCCCTGCTTCCCCGCTCGCGGCGGAAAAAGAAGCGCCGGCCGAGGACGAGGAGACGCTCGATGAGGTCGCTGACGCGTCGTCCGAACCCGTGGAAGAAGACGAGCTGGATCTGTCCGCCGAGCCCGCTTCCCCGGCCGCCGAGAGCGAGCCCTCGTCATCCTCCGCCTCGTCCGGCACCGCGCTCATCGTCAACCTGATGATCGGCATCGGGAACAAGCCTTTCGTGCGCGGCACCGGCCCGGGATTGAGCCCGGACAAGGGCGTCCCCATGCAGTTCCTCGGCATCGGCCGCTGGCAGTGGATCTCGCCCGACCCTGAGGCCTCGGTGACGATCGAGGTCTGGAAGAACGACCAGTCGCCGATGGGCGAGCCTTTGCACATCTCGGGTGGCGAACCTTTGGAGGTCGACGAAGGTCACTTCGGCGTCGGCTGAGATGACGGCGATCCTGGCCGCCCTCGCATGGTTGGCCGCGGCCGAACCCATGCCGCCGCCTCCGCCGCAGGTGTTTTCCAACGACACCGTCATCGCGACGGTGACCGGGGAGCATCTCGCGGAGGTGAGTTTCGTCGCCGCGCATTGCGTCGCCTTGCAGCGGCATCTGGAGTTCGCGCTTAATCTGCCTCCCGTGCCCGGGCCGGTGGCGCGCATCGAGGTCGCCGACGTCCCCGGCTTGGCCGCGACCGACACCCGCGTAGGGGCGGGGGCGGTGCTCGTCATCGCACGCCTCGGGTCCGCGGACGAGGCGCCCATGCGCGCCGCCGAGGCCGCGGCGCAGGCTTGGTTGGCGCGGGTCGCGCTGGCCGGCGGAAGGCCGGTCACGGCCATCGAGCCGTGGACGCGACAGGCGCTGGCGGCCGAGATCCTCACGCAGTTACGCCCTTCGATGAACGACTTCTGGTATCGCGAAGGCCGGCGGGATATCCCGCCCGTCCTGGCCGATGTCCTCGCCGGCCGCGCTCCGGCCCGGGAGGCCTGGCTTTTCTGGCGGGCCCTTCGGCGGGTCAGCGGCCCCCCTCAGGCTCAGGCCAAGATCCTGATCGCCTCCGCCCACGGCGACTCCGTCGAGAAGCGCCTCGCGGCCGCCGGCTCGCCTGCGGATTGGTGGCTTGTCCAGCGGGCCGAACTGCTGCTTTCGCGCAGCCCGGCGAGCCTGGGCATGCGCGAGTCCGCCGATACGTTGGATGATATGGCGCGTTTTGTCTTCGATGTCGGCGCCGGCGACGAGCTCATCCCGGGCGCCGACATGGTGAAGCACCGGAAGCTTGCGGCGGTGCGTCTCAGCCTCGCCGCGCGCCTGGTCACGTTAAGGCGAGAACTGCTGCGCCAGAATCCGGTCTATCACAACGCCGTGCGATCCTTCGGGGCTTGGCTCGAGGCTTTTCCGGCGGCGTCGCCCGAAGAACTTGGCCGGCTTTGGGCTCAGTACGCGGAAGAGCGTCGCCAGGCGGAAGAGCTCCGGCGCGAAATCGAGACCCTCCTGGAGGCTCCCCTGCCGAAAGGCAGATAGGCCGGTCAGGCGGTTTCCTTGCCGCTGGGGTTCTTCGGCAGCATCTGGTCGGCCAGCGTCACGCGGAAGAGATTGAGCGCCATCCAGAACACGCCGGCCAGGCAGGCGCCGCAATAGGCGGCTCCGAGGAGGACGGCGGTTTCGCCGGCTTCGGACCACGGCACGTGCTTCTTGAGGACCGAGGTGATCCAGACGAAGAAGACCACCGTCAGGACGAGGTCGATGACGACCGCCTGCTTGGTGATGAGCTTGGGCTTCATGTTTTCCATGGGGGTCCCATTGGTGTCTTTCCCGCTCGGGCTGTCAATCCCGCCCCGACCGCAACCCTGCCGACCCCCATCTCCGCCCTTGCCTCGCTGGCAGAGCCGTTCACCCTGCCCGCCCCGAGGGGTGCGTAAGCCCTTCGCCACCCTCCTTTATACGTCAAACATGGCCGAAGAGCTCAAGGATACCCTCAACCTGCCCGTGACCGACTTCCCGATGAGGGCTGGCCTGGCCGAACGCGAACCCGCCCGCCTCGCCCACTGGGAGAAACAAGGGCTCTATGCCGGCATCCAGGCGCGCGCCGCCGGCAAGCCGGCCTTCGTCCTGCACGACGGTCCGCCGTTCACCAACGGCGACGTCCACATCGGCACGGCGCTGAACAAACTGCTCAAGGACGCCATCCTCCGGTACAAGTCCATGCGCGGCTTCCGGACGCCTTACGTCCCGGGATGGGATTGCCACGGGCTCCCCATCGAGCACAAGGTGATGAAGGAACTGCAGGCCAAGAAGCAGTCGCTCGACGCGTTGGGCGTCCGCAAGGCCTGCGCCGAATTCTCCGCCGGCTACATCGAGAAGCAGCGCGGTCAGTTCAAGCGCCTCGGCATCCTCGCCGATTGGGCCTCGGAGTACCGCACGATGGATCCGGCGTATGAAGCCGAGATCCTCAAGGGTTTCGCCTGCTTCGTCGAGAAGGGCCTGGTCTACCGTTCCAAAAAGCCCGTCTACTGGTCGATCCCTTGCCAGACGGCGCTCGCCGAGGCGGAGATCGAGTACAAGGACAAGCGTTCGCATTCCGTCTGGGTGGCCTTCCCGGTCGCCGACCCCGCCGCCAAGCAGCTCTCTCCTGCGCACCCGCTTTCGGCGGTCATCTGGACGACGACTCCCTGGACGCTGCCGGCCAATCTCGCCATCGCCGTCCATCCTGACCTCGAGTACGTCGAAGTCCGCCATGGCGGCCGTTCCTTCCTGGTCGCCTCCGCCCTGCGCGAGGCTTTCGTCTCGGCCTGCGCCCTCGAAGGCGCCACCGATGGCTTCAAGGTAAAAGGTCGCGCGCTCGAAGGCCTCCAGGCCAGGCACCCTTTCATCGACCGGGCCTCGCCGGTCGTCCTCGCGGATTACGTCACCACCGACGCCGGCACCGGTTGCGTGCATACCGCGCCGGGCCATGGCCTCGACGACTATCACACCGGCAACCGCTACGGCCTGCCGCCTTACTGCCCGGTGCGTGACGACGGCACTTACGCCGACGACGGACAGGTTCCCGCGGCCCTCGCGGGCGTCACCGTCCTTGAGACCGACGGCAAGAATCCGGCCAACCTCGCCGTGCTCGAACTGCTTAAGTCCGCCGGCGCGCTGCTCAAGGCGCAGAGTTTCGAACACTCCTATCCCCATTGCTGGCGCTCCAAGACGCCCGTCGTCTTCCGCGCTCTCGACCAGTGGTTCGTGGGCCTCGACCGAGGCGGTCTGCGCCAGCAGGCCCTGGCCGCGGTCGGCGCGGTGAAGTGGATCCCGGCTTCCGGCGAGAACCGCATCCGGGCCGCCCTGGAAGGCCGCCCTGACTGGTGCATCTCCCGCCAGCGTGCCTGGGGCGTGCCGATCCCGGCTTTCTATTCTCCCTCGAAGGGCGAATCTTATCTCGACGCCGCCGTCGTGCGTCACGTCGCCGCCCAGGTCGCCACGCGCGGGGGCGATTGGTGGTGGGCCGCCTCGGCGGAGGAGATCCTCGCCGGCGCGCCCGTACCGTCCGGGTGGCCGAAAGACCTGCGCAAGGGCACCGACACCCTCGATGTGTGGATCGACTCGGGCTCGAGCCATCTCGCGGTCTGCGCCAAGCACAAGGACCTTCATTGGCCGGCCGACCTTTATCTCGAAGGCTCCGACCAGCATCGCGGCTGGTTCCAGTCCTCGCTCTGGACCGCCGTCGCGGTGAAGGGCTCGGCGCCTTACCGCGCCGTCCTCACGCACGGCTTCGTCGTGAACGAGAAGCGCCAGAAGATCTCGAAGTCCGACGGCAAGCCCCAGACGGCCGACGATTACGTCAAGAAATACGGCGCCGACATCGTGCGCCTCTGGGTGGCCTCGGAGAACTACCAGAGCGACATCCCGCTTTCCGACGCGATCTTCGAGACGATCTCGAACCAGTACCGGAGCATGCGCAACTCGCTGCGCTACCAGCTCGGCAACCTCTTCGATTTCGACGCGGCCCGCGACGCCGTCCCGGTCGCGCAGCTGACCGCCGTCGACCGCTGGGTGCTCGTCGAGACCGCCAAGCTCATCCGCGAGGTCACCGACGCCTGCGAGCGCAACGAGTTCCACCGGGCTGCCGCGGCTTTGGCCGGCTTCACGACCGGCGCGCTTTCCGCCAGCTACCATAACATCGTCAAGGACCGCCTCTACACCTCCGCGCCGGCCGACCCGCTCCGTCGTTCGACTCAGACCGCCCTCGACCTCGTCCTGCGGGCCTACCTCAGGCTCATCGCTCCGTTCGTCCCGTTCACCGCCGACGAAGCCTGGTCGCATCTCCATGCGAAGGCCGAGTACACGGACGCCACGAACATCCATCTCCAGGACTGGCCGGCCGCCGATGCCGGCTGGGAGGACGCCGCCGGTCTCGCGGCCCATGCCGCCGTGGCGCGCATCCAGGCGCTCGCCGCCCAGGTCAATGTCCCGCTGGAGCGTCTTCGCCAGGACAAGAAGATCGGCCAGTCGCTCGAGGCCTCCGTCGTCGTCAGCGGCGACCCGGCTGATGCCGACTTCGCCTTGTTGACGGCCCATCAGGCTCTCCTGACGGAGGTGTGGATCGTGTCCTCCGTCCAGTTGAAGGCTCAAGCCGGCGCCCCGCTGGCCTTCGCGGTCGACAAGGCCGAGGGCGTCCGTTGCCCACGTTCCTGGCGCTGGGTCCCCGCGCTTGTCGAAGCCGGCAGATTTGGTATGGTGTCTCCTCGTTGCCGCGAAGCCTTGCTCGCAAAATATCCCCAACTCTAACCCTTACTTCCGATGTCCAAGAAATCCGCGCCCAAGAAACCCGTCAAGAAGCCCGTCCCGGTCGCCAAGGGGGGGAAATCGAAGCCGACGGCCAAGCCTGCGGCGAAGTCCGCTCCCAAGGTCGTCGCCAAGGCGGTGACCAAGCCCGTCGCCCCGCTGAAGGCCGCCAAGGCCGCGCCGGCCGCGGTCGCCAAGGGCAAGAAGGCTCCGGCTCCGGTCGTGCCCGCCAAGAACGCCAAGGCGGCGGCTCCCGCCAAGGCGGTCAAGGCCCCTAAGGCGCCCAAGGTGGATCACGCCGTGCAGAAGGGCCTGCTGGACAAGCATCGGGTCGTGCACGACCAGGCCGACGCCCTCGACGTGAAGGTCCGCCCGAAGCTCCAATACTACACCCTCGCGGACTTGAAGGCCTACCTGGACAAGCGCACCAAATCCAAGTCAAAGCTCAACCTCTGGGTCCCTGACGAAGAGCGCAAGGCGCGCGAGAAAGCCGCCGCGGCCGCCCGCTCGCAGGGCAACCGTTCCAACAACATCGCCACCGCCTCCATCGCCGACCTGCTCGGCGGCGCCAACCCCTTCCGGAAAGGCGAAGGTTTCGTCGACGAGTCCAAGCAGGTCCCGGAGAAGTTCCGCCGCTATTACCGGCTGCTCGTCGACATGCGCGACGCCTTGCACAAGGGGCTCGCCTTCCATTCCGAGGAAGCGCTCAAGAAGTCCGGCAAGGACGACGCGGGCGACCTGTCCGGTTACTCGCAGCATCTCGCGGACGCCGGCACCGACACCGCGGACCGCGACTTCGCCCTTTCGCTCATCTCGAACGAGCAGGAGGCCCTCAAGGAGATCGCCGACGCGATCGAGCGCATGAAGAAGGGCTCTTACGGGACCTGCGAGATCACCGGCAAGGTCATCCCGGTCGCCCGTCTGACCGCGGTCCCGTTCACCCGCTATTCCCTCGAAGGGCAGAAGGAGCTGGAACGTAATCGTCGCGCCCATCGCCGGCGCGGCGGCAATCCGCTGGGCGAGATCGGCGACGAGGTCGGCTTCGGCACGGGCGGCGGCGGCGGCGAAGACGACCCGAGCGATTCCTGAGCCCGACCCGCAGCATGTTCGTCCGGCTCCGCCCCTATCTGTCTTTCTGGACGGTATGCTTGGCCGCGATCGTCGCCGACGTCGCGACCAAGCTGCTGGTGGTGCGCCGTTTCCCGCTGCGTTTCCCGGACGACTGGGTCTATTTCGCCGGCCCGGATCCGGAGCGCTCGCCGATCGCGGTCTTCCCTTGGTTCTGGATCGTGCACGTCGGCAACAAGGGCGCCGCCTGGGGCCTGGGCGCCGAGCATGACGTCCGGCCATTCCTCGTCTTCCTCGCCTTGGCCGTCCTCGCGTTGGTGTGGAGGTGGCGTCAGCCGTTGCTGCGCGAACTCCAAGGCGGGCAGCTCGCCTTCGGCCTCTTCGTCGGCGGGACGCTGGGCAACGTCCGCGACCGTCTCTTCGGCGACCACGTGATCGATTTCCTCGACGTCCATCTGCCTTATTATCGTTTCCCCGCGTTCAACGTCGCGGACGCCTGCATCTGCGTCGGCGTGGGCATCTATGTCGTCATGTCCTATCGGCACGACCGGCTCCGGCGCGAAGCCATCGTCTCGCACGGCGGCGAAGACGCGCCCCCGCGGGCATGACGGTCCGGTTCGACGTCGCGGCCCATCCCGGCGCCCGGGCCTACCGGCTGCTGGCGGGGCTCGTGGTCCCGCGGCCGATCGCGCTCGTCACCACCCTCGACGCCGCGGGCGTCGTCAACGCCGCCCCGTTCTCGTTCTTCAACGTCATGGGCACGGAGCCGCCCCTCGCGGTCTTCGCGCCGGCCGACCGCGATGACGGCACGCCGAAGGACACCGCGGCCAACCTCCTTATGCGAGGCGAGTGCGTGATTCATCTCTGCGACGAGGCGGTGGCGGCGAAGATGGTCGAGTGCGCGCGCTCGCTGCCGCCGGGAATCAGCGAGGTCGCCCGCGCGGGCTTCACGCTGGCGCCGTCCGAGCGCGTCAGGCCGCCTCGGCTCGTCGAATGCCCCGTGGCCATGGAGGCGCGCGTCCTTGATGTCCGTTATTACGGCGAGAATCGCCTGGTGGTCGTCGAGCTCCTGCTGGTCCATGCGCGCGAGGGCGTGGCCGATCCCGTCAGCTGGAAGGTCGACTATGCGCGTTATGCTCCGATCGGCCGGCTCAACAGCCCCGACGGCTACGCGCGCACCACGGAGCGGTTCACGTTGCGATTCCCTTCCGGAGACTGATCAGAGGCCTTTGGAGAGCCGCTTCACCACCGTCGCGAAGTCGTCGGGGCGGGGTGCGACGATCTCGAAGCTCTGGCCGCCCACCTTGCCTGTCATGCGCGCCAGGCGGAGCAGCAGCCCGCGATGCAGGGGCTTGTCTTCTCCTTTGTTGAGGCGGCCTTTCGGGGTCGTGTCGGTGAGCGTCACGCGTCCCGAGCGGCCGTACTTCAGTTCGCCGGCGATGCGGATCCCGCATTCGGAGGCGTGGATGCGGACCTGATCGCGGCGCGGGTAAGGGGTGTGCGCCGCCCAGACGCGCCACCGGCCGCAGGCGCGCCCCGGCTCGAAGCGGGTCTGCGCGTGCTTGCCGTTGCGATGCGAGACGAAGGCGCGCTGCTGCGAGTCGTCCATGCCGACGGGCAGGTCGCAGAGGCCGGCGTCCTCGGGCGCGTCCTCGGTCCGCGCGACGAACTCGTATTCGAAACGGAAGGCGCCGGAGCCGAGGGCCTCACGCCAGGCGGCCATCGTGGTGGCGCGCTCCGCGAGGACGACGATGCCCGCGGTCTCGGGTTCGGGGCCGAAGACCGCCGCGGGCTCCGACAGGCCGAGGCGGAGCAGCTCCGGCTTGCCGGCTTCGAGCTGCGTGCGCAGCTGGCTGAGCAAGGTGGGCGCGCCGTTCTGCCAGGGGTGTTCTTCGAAGGCCACGCCCGAGGGTTTGTCCAAGGCGACCCAGCTAGGGCCGGCGGCGAGGACCGCGAGCCGGCAGGCCTCTTCGCCGAGCAAGCCGGCGGCGAAACCGATCGAGGCGGGGGGCAGGGCGGACATCGCGAGGGACAAAAAAACCCCGGCGCCTAGGCGACGGGGTCGGAGGAAGACCTTCCGGCCATTACTTCTTGGCGGAGGCCAGCTTCTTCGCGAGGCGAGCCTTGATGCGGTTCGCCTTGTTGCGATGGATGACGCCGGACTTCGCGGCCTTGTCGGCGGCGGAAGCGACCTGAGAGGCGGAGGCGGCCACGTTGTCGCCGGTGAGGCCCTTGACGAGGCTCTTGAGGCGGGTGCGCACGATCTTGTTGTGCTCGGCGCGACGGGCGGTCTGGCGGATGCTCTTCTTGTTAGCTTTGATGTTGGCCATGTGTGTCAGTAGGGAAGCCGTGGGCTGCCCTCGGAGTCAACGCGGATTTGAGGTTTCCGACGGAGAGAGGCCCCTCGGAGAGGGGCCTCGTGCGTCCTGCTGGTGGAAGGGGTGGGATTCGAACCCACGAACAGCGAAGCTGAACGGATTTACAGTCCGCGACCTTTAGCCACTTGGATACCCTTCCGGCCGACAGGATGGGCAACTTGGCAGTCCGGCCGCCCCATGACAAGCGCTTTCGCTGGCTTTAAGGCCCCTTTCTCCGGCCCCTAGGGTCGGCGGATTGCCGCTTTTCAGGTCGCGGCCCTTCGCCTAGGCTCTGGAGATGAAGGCCGTCCCGCTCGTGGTGCTGTTCGATGGCGATTGCGTGATGTGCAACGGCGTCGCGGGCTGGCTGGCCGCGAGAGATCCCCACGGCCGGATGATCTTCGCGACGAACCAAGGCGAGGTCGCCCGGGTGGCCGGCGAGCCGCCGGGCGGGGATCCGGACACCGTCGTCGTGTGGCAGGGGTCGCGTCGTCTGGTGCGTTCGTCGGCCGCCCTCCGTCTCTTGCGGGCATTGGGCGGAGGTTGGGCCGCGTTGGCCTGGGTCGCCCGGCTCTGCCCGGAGTTCCTGCTCGATCTCCTCTATGACCAGATCGCCCGTCGCCGCCACCGCTTCGGGGGCTCGCCTGCTTGTAAGCGCTTGAGCCCTCTGGCCTTGGCGGAATAGTCATCGTGCTATGAGCCTCCCCTCCGGCGCCATGTCGCTCGCCTGCCTCTTTGTCCTGGCCGGGTGCGCGCAGCCCAGCGCCAGCAAGGAGCAGGCGCAGCTTCGCGAGCGCCTGATGGACGACACGGATGAGCGGAAGGCCCGCCTGCAGGCGCTCGGCACGTTGAGCCCGCAGGAGTATGCGATCATGGCGAAGAAGATGGGCTGGACCTCGGCGCCTGCCGCCGGCCTGCCGACGGCCCCGACGGTCGACGAACTCGAGAAGCGCGTCCGGGAGGCGGAAGCCAAGCCCTGATGGCCTATGTCCTGCGACGGTTGTTGGAGATGGTGCCCGTGCTGCTGGTCGTGGTGACGGCCACGTTCTTTCTCGCGCATGCGGTCCCCGGCGGTCCGTTCGACCGGGATCGTCCGCTGCCGGCGGAAGTGAAGGCCCGTCTCGAACAGTATTACGGCCTCGACCAGGGGTTGTCCGCGCAGTTCGGCAATTACGTCGTCAACCTCGCCAAGGGCGACCTCGGCCCGTCGCTGAAATATCCCGGCTGGTCCGTGCGCGAAGTCATCGGCGCGCGCATCGGCGTCTCGCTTTCCCTGGGCTTCGTCGCCTTGCTGCTCGCGGTGCTCATCGGCGTCCCCGTGGGCGTGCTCGCGGCCTCGCGGCCCAACAGCTGGCTCGATCGGGTGCCGATGGGCTTCACGCTCGTGGGCATCTGCGTGCCTTCGTTCGTGCTCGGGCCGATCCTGGCGCTGGTGTTCTCGCTGGGGCTCGGCTGGCTGCCTCCCTGCGGCTGGGGTTCCGCGGCTCACTTCGTCCTGCCGGCCGTCACGCTGGGACTCATCACCGCCGCCCCCCTCGCGCGGCTCACCCGTGGTTCGCTGATGGAGGTGCGCTCCCTGGATTACGTGCGCACCGCCCGCGCCAAGGGCGTCCCTCCGTCGCGCATCTGGTTCGTGCACGCCCTGCGCAACGCGTTGCTGCCCGTCGTCACCTATCTCGGACCCGCGGCCGCGGGCCTGGTGTCCGGATCGTTCGTCATCGAGTCGCTCTTTGACGTGCCGGGCATCGGCCGCCTTTTCGTCACCGCGATCATCAACCGCGACGTCACGCTCATCCTCGGCACCACGCTCGTCTACGCGGCGGCGTTGCTGCTCCTCAATCTCGCGGCCGATCTGGCCAACGCCGCGCTGAACCCCAAGGTCGCCCGCGGCCGATGAGCGCTCCCGTCTCCTCCCTTCTGGCCTCGGAAACCGGCTGGCAGCGTTTCCGCAAGGACCGCGTCGCGGTCTGGTCGGGTTGGTTCCTGCTCGCGATCGCGACCGTCTGCTTCCTGTCGCCCTGGGTCGCCCCCTATTCCTATATGGAGCAGGACCTCGCGAGCAGCGCGATGGCCCCGTCGTCGGCCCATTGGCTGGGCACGGACCTCCTCGGGCGCGACGTGCTTTCGCGCCTGCTGCAAGGCGGCATGATCTCGCTCTTCGTCGGCCTCATCGCGACCGCCGTGGCCTTGGCCGTGGGCATCTGCTTCGGGGTCCTGGCGGCGGAAGTCGGCGGCCGGGCCGAAGACGCCCTGATGCGGTTCGTCGATGTCGTGAGCACGCTTCCCCTGACGCTCATCGTGATCCTCGCCACGGTGGTCTTCGGCCAGAACCTCCCGATGATCTTCCTCGCCGTCGGCGGGGTGTCCTGGCTGACGATGGCCCGCATCATCCGCAACCAGACGCGCGAGCTGAAGGCCGCGCAGTTCGTCCAGGCCGCCGAAGCCCTGGGTCAGTCGCGCTGGGGCGTCTTCCGTCGTCATTACCTGCCCAATCTCGCCGGCACCATCGCGGTCTGCGCCACCCTGACCGTCCCCGGCGTGATGCTCTTGGAGGCCTTCGTGAGCTTCCTGGGCCTCGGCGTGAAGGCTCCCATGACTTCCTGGGGGCTGATGATCAAGGAGGGGGCTGACATCATGGAAGAGTGCCCTTGGCTGCTCATCTCGCCTTCGGCCATCTTCGCGTTGACGCTGCTCTCGCTCAACTTCCTGGGCGACGGCTTGCGCGACGCTTTCGACCCGCGCTCTTCCCGCCGCTGACCATGCCGGTACGTCGTTACATCGTCATCAGGCCCGACGGCGCCGAAGGAGATGAGTTCGAGGCCGACCTGCCGCCGGAAGCGCCGGACTTCGCTTGTCACCCGGTGACAGGCGAGCCTTGCCGTCGGGTGCTCGAAGCGCCCACGCTCACCACGAAGTACGGCGAAGGCGCCATGAAACAGTCCTTGACCGATCAGAGGCTCGCTCGGGCCGGCTTCCAGCGGTTGGAGAAGGACGGGCAGGGCGGCTGGAACAAGATCAACTGAGTCCGCTGGCACGGTCGGCGACCTCGCCAAATGAATCACCCCGCCGGGGGGCGGGGTGAAGCATCGTCAGGGTGGGCGTTTCCGCCGTGTAAATCAACTTAGGCCTTGGCCGGAGCGGCCGACTCTTCGCGGGCTCGCTTGACGAGCGACTTCGCGGTGTCGGACGGCTGGGCGCCGAGCTTGATCCAATGGTCCACGCGCTCGACGTTGATCACCAGACCGGGGGTCTTGCCACGGGCGCGGGGATTGTAGTTGCCGAGGACTTCGACGAAACGGCCGTCGCGGCGGATGGCTTGTTCGGCGACGACGAGGCGGTAGGTCGGCTCGTTTTTCGTACCGAAGCGTTGGAGGCGGATGCGTAGCATTGGTTTGGAGAAGGTGGTGGGTTGCCGTCCGCGGAGGGATTCCAAAAGACGGATGTGCAAAGACGCAGGGCAGCCGGGGGGAGTCAAGCCTTCCCCGGTCGGTTTGGTGGAAAACTTATCCCCACTCGGGAGAGGTTGGTCCAAAACACGCAAGACAAGACGCTTTAAATCAATGACTTAATACGTATGTTTTGAATTAACCCAAAGGCCCCCTCTTTTTTCGTCGGCAGAGGGGCTGTCGTCCCAGGGCACAAAAAACCCCGCCAGAGGGCGGGGTTTGGGAGAAGCCTCGGGAGGCTTACTTGGCGGCGGCCGCGGCAGCCGCAGCGGCGGCGTGCTCGGTCGGGTCGAAGCGCTTCTCTTTGACCTTGGTGGCCGACTTGCCCTGGCGATCGCGGAGGTAGAAGAGGCGGGCGCGCATGACCTGCGAGGTGCGCTCGACTTCGATCTTTTCGATGTTGGGGGAGTGGACCGGGAAGGTGCGCTCGACGCCTTCGCCGAAGGAGACGCGGCGGACGGTGAAGGTCTCGTGGATGCCGCCTCCCTTGCGCTGGATCACGATGCCGGCGAAGAGCTGAGTGCGCTCTTTGTCGCCTTCGCGGACTTTAGTGGAGACTTTCACGCCGTCGCCGACTTTGAAGGCGTGGTCGCCGCGGGCGGTCTTCAGCTGGGGCTGGGTGGCGAATTGGATGAGGGGATGGTTGCTCATGGCTGGTGTTCTTGGTCTTTCATCAGGTCCGGTCTGCGTTGCTTTGTCTTCTCGATTTGCCTGTCCCGACGCCATTTTTCGATTTCGGCGTGGTTTCCTCCGAGGAGGACGGGGGGCACCTCGAGACCATCATAAACAGCGGGTCGGGTGAACTGCGGAAAGGCGAGCAACTTGCCGTTGTAACTATCCCCCGTCAAGGAGTTTTCCTCCCCGAGCACGCCCGGGGTCTGCCGGCCGAGGCAATCGACGAGGACGCAGGCGGGCAAAGTGCCGTTAGTGAGGACATAATCACCGATTGAGACCTCGCGGGTGACCTTTTGGTCCCGGAAGCGCTGGTCGATGCCCTCGTAATGGCCGGAAATAAGGATCAGGTGGCTTTTCTGGGCCAGCTCCTTGGCCAGCTTATTGGTCAATTGTTCACCATCCGGGCAGAGGTAGACGACCTCGCAGTCCGGGGTGGCCAGGGCGTCGACGGCGTCGAAGAGGGGCTGGCAGGTCATGAGCATGCCCGGGCCGCCGCCGTAGGGCATGTCGTCGACCTTGCGGTGCTTGTCCTTGGAGTAGGCGCGCAGGTCGTGGGCCTTGAACTGGATCAGGCCTTTGTCGATGGCCTTCCCGATGACCGACTCCTGGAGGAAGCCGTCGGCCATGGCGGGGAAGAGGGTGACGAGGTCGATGCGGATGGCCACGGTGATAGGGCGCATCCAACAGCCGAATGGCCGCCGAGCGCAAGCCGTCCCTGCGAGGGCCGCTTACTTCGTCTCGGCCTTGTCGTCCGGATGCTGGCGCATCCGGATGCCGGCTTCCGCGGGCACGGGCTTGCCGGTGGCGTCGACGTCCGAGGTGAAGAGGTAGGTCCAGACGTCTTCCTGGAGGAAGCGCCCTTGGGCGTCCTTGGGCGACGCCTTGCCCGGCGTCACGAAGCTGTGCGCCGCGGCCGCCTGTTTCTTGTCGTCGCCCTTCATCGGCGCGGCGGTGATCAGCCTGCGGGAGCCGCCATAGGGAGGTTTCGCGGTGTCGACGTTCACGACCGGTCCGTAGGCGTTGAGGCGCAGCATGAGCCACGAGCGTTGGTAGTGGTGCCCGGTCCAGCCGCTGTCCAGCACGTGGGAGTAGCCGAAGAAACGGTTGAGCGGGGTCGCCGACGGTCCGGCCTGCCAGTCTTCGGTGTTGTCGCGGGCGCCGCAGAACATGACCACGCGGGCGACCTTCTGGTGCATCGCGAAGCGGGCCGCCGAGGTCGCTCCGTGCGAGGAGCCGCCGACGACGACCTTGGTCCAGTCGAGCGCCTTGCCGCCGTCGACGAGGAATTGCTCCCAACGTCCCTGCGGGTGCTTCTTCGCCAGCCATCGCACCAGGCGCGTCGCGCGGCCCTTCGCGGAATCGGCTTCGGCGATCGCGACGGACTGGGAGGCGTCGACGCCGGCCGTGGCCTCGAGGCGGATGTTGCCGAGATGCTGCCGGTCGGCGGGGACGGTGTTGAGCTTGCTGAACCAGCCGCGCGCATAGTGCACGCTGATATGGTGGTAGCCGTAGCCGTTGACCTTCTCGGCGATCAGGGGGTTGTGGCCCATCAGCCACACCACCAGCTGGCCGCGCGGAGCGACCCGCGTGTCGACGTCGGCCGTCTCGACGTCGGCCGGCTTGCCCTTGCTCTCCAGGGGGAACTCGATCTCCGGATACGCCTTCGCGGCCGGGTCGACCTCGCTGGCGCGCGCCCTGAGGTGGTAGGCCTGCGGCGTCGGGTCGTCGAACTTCGGGACGGGCTCGGCGCGGAGCCCGGGCGCGAGCGAGGTCAGGGCGAACGTGGCCAAGGCCAGCGTCGGGCGGAGGTCCAGGTGTCGGCGGTCTTGCATGATCATTTGGTGAGCTTTCCGTCCACTTCGTTCAAGGCTTGTTCGACGATTTCCCGCGGCGCCCACTGGTGGCCTCCTTCGAATTCGAAGATCGTGATCCGCGAGCCGAAGGCCTTCTTCAGCTTGGCGGCGTTGCCGAGGTTGAAGTCCTTCTTGCCGAAGGTCCCCGCCATGGCCTTCACTTTGATGTCTTTCACGACGTAGGATCCGTCGGGCATCATGTCGCTGCAGCCGGCGCCTTGGAAGACAAGTCCGCCGAAGCCCGGGACCAAGGTCACGAATAAGGAGCTGGCACGGGCGCCGCCCGAGAACCCGGTGGCGACCTTCTTCCCGTCGGCGACCCGCATGCGTTTGATCACGTCATCGTGCGCGCTGAGGAAGTTGCCGATATTAGGCCCGTAGGGCCCGTTCTTCGATTCTTCGAGCATGACGGCGATGTAGCCATGCTCTTTGACCCAGGCGCTCATGGCGCCGAGCTTCGCCTTGCCGTTGGGGTCGGCGATGAAGAGGGTCTTCCAGGTCTTCTTCGGGTCGGCGGAGTAGCCCTCCGGTACCCAGAGACGATAGTGGTAGGTTCCCGGCGTCGGCGCGTCCTTGCCGGCGCCGATGCTTTTCTGGACGCAGGTGATGCGTACCTCGGTCCCGTCTTTGAGCGGCTCATTCAGCGGGGTCGGCGCTTCCTGGGCGGGCTTCTGCTCGGACTTGGCTTCGCCGGGTTTCGGCGCGGCCGTGGCGAACGTGGGAAGGCTCAGCGCGAGAATCAGGGCGAGGAGGTGTCTCATGGGGAGGGGCGCGCCTCGCGCCTGATAGCGGAGACGTGGAACGGGGTGTCACCTTAATGCCTTTGGCCCGGACCGGAGGCAAGGCGGACTTCGTCTTTGCGACTTGGAAGCCTGCCGGGCTTGCCTCATAGCCATGCCTCGTGCCGCCCGTCGCCCGCTGTCCTGTCCTCGATGTCCGTCGCCTGCGCATCGTGCGCGAGGACAAGACCATCCTCCGTGGCCTGGACTGGCGGGTGGAGGCCGGTCAGCATTGGGTGATCCTCGGGCCGAACGGCTCCGGCAAATCCTCGCTGCTCGCCGCGCTCACGGGTTATTTCGCGCCGACCGCCGGCTCGCTCGCCGTCCTGGGCGAGACGTTCGGACGCAGCGACTGGCGGGAGCTTCGCCGGCGTATCGGCCTCGTCGGTCCCTCCGTCGCGGCGATGATCCGGCCTGACGAACCGGCGCTCGCGGTCGTGGCCGGCGGCGTCGACGGACTGATCAACCTCTGGCGCCGGCCGAAGCCCGCGACGCTCGCGCGCGCCCGCCGGCTCCTGCGCCTCCTCAAGGTAGGCGGCCTCGCCGCCCGCCCCTGGGGACATCTCTCGCAGGGCGAACGCCAGCGCGTGCTCATCGCCCGCGCGCTTTCGTCCGAGCCGGCCCTGCTGATCCTGGACGAAGCCTGCGCCGGCCTCGACCCCGTCGCGCGCGCCGAGTTCCTCGCGCTGGTGAAGCGCCTGCCGAAACTCAAGCCCGGCCTCGCCATCGTGTTCGTCACGCACCATGTCGAAGAGATCCTGCCGACCTTCACGCATGCGCTGCTGCTGCGCCACGGGTCCGTCCTGGCCGCCGGGAAGACGACCGAGGTCCTGCGGCCGGCCGCGCTGTCGAAGCTCTTCGGCCGCCGGGTCCGCCTGGTCCGCCGTCGGGACGGATGGTCGCTGGGGGTCTCGGGAAAATAGGCGCCGGGGCGGTTTGACCGCTTTCGACTTCCCCTTAACCCCTGCTTCAGCCTACTTCATCTGCTTTCGCAATGCCCTCGCCGTTCGACAAACTTCTCCCTCGCTACGACGCCGTCGTCATCGGCGCCGGCCTCGGCGGGATGACCGCGGCGAACAACCTCGCGAAGTTCGGCCGCAAGGTGCTCCTCCTCGAGCACCACTACCAGCTCGGCGGCCTCGCCACCTACTTCAAGCGCGTCGGCGGCCACGTCTTCGACATCTCCCTGCACGGCTTCCCGCACGGGATGATCAAGTCCACCCGCCGTTACTGGACCAAGGAGATCTCCGACCGCATCCACCAGCTCCACGACGTCCGCTTCATCAATCCCGACTTCGACGTCCGGACGACCTTCGACCGCGCGGACTTCACCCGGATCCTGATCGAGCAGTTCCGGCTCTCCGCCGAGACCGTCGAGGCCTTCTTCGCGCACCTGCGCGAGATGAACTACTACGACAACGATCCGCGCACCACGCGCCAGCTCTTCGAGCAGTTCTTCCCCGGCCGGCCCGACGTCCAGCGCCTCCTGCTCGAGCCGATCGCCTACGCCAACGGCTCCACCCTTGACGACCCCGCGATCACCTTCGGCATCGTCTTCTCGAACTTCATGTCGAAGGGCGTGTTCATCTTCCAGGGCGGCACGGACACCATGATCAACCTCATGACCGCCGAGATGAAGGCCAACGGGGTCGACATCCGCCGCAACGTGCTCGTCGAGAAGGTCTGCGTCGAGAAGGACGCCGCCGGCCGCCGTCGCGTCGTCGGCGTGAAGCTCCGCGGCACCCGCGAGGGCGAGGAGGCCGAGGTCGCCTGCGCGACCGTCGTCTCCAACGCCAACATCAAGGACACCGTCCTCAGGATGGGCGGCGAGGAAGCCTTCGAGACGCCGTTCCTCGACGAGGCCCGCCGGGTCCGCGTGAACACGTCTTCCTGCCAGGTCTACATGGGCGTGCGCGAAGGCGAGACCATCCCCCACATCGGCGACCTCGTGTTCACCTCCGAGGCCAAGCCTTTCTCCAGCCACGAGCTCGTCGACTTCCACACCACCTCGCGCACTTACTCGGTGTACTATCCCGACACCCGTCCGCACACGAAGACCCCGCGCTACGCCATCGTCACCTCGGTCAACCAGAAGTGGGACGACTGGGCGCATCTCTCCGAGGCGGACTACGCCGCGAACAAGGCGCGGGTCGTCGAGGAGTCCTTCCGCGGGCTCGAGAAGTTCATCCCGGATATCCGCTCGAAGGTCGATCACGCCGAGGCCGCCACCCCGCGCACGGTGAACCGTTATGTCCGCCATGTCGGCGGCACCTCGTTCGGCACGAAGTTCGAAGGCCTCAAGGTCTCCATGGCCCTGCCGGAACAGGTCGGCGGCTTCTACCATGCCGGCAGCGTCGGCATCATCATGTCCGGCTGGCTGGGCACCATCAACTATGGTGTGATCGTCTCCGCCAAGGCCGACGCCTATCTGCGCGATCCCGACGCCCATCCGCTCGGCGACGCCGCGGCGAGCGCGGGGGTCTGACGGAGGGTAGGGTTGATCTGTTGATCGGCTGGCCGGAGGGCCGGACGAGAGGTTATGAATCGATTGTCCGCCGGGCCCCGAAGCATCGTATCTTGCATCTGCCTTCTATTATCTTCCGTCAGGCCGGCGTTCCGACGGCTTGACGGTGGCCGGCGAGCGGCAAGTCTCGTCGCATGGCCGCCGACCCCCGCAAATCCTTCGCCAAGAAGCTCGAGCACGGTTTCGAATCTTTGATCTTCGCCAGCCGCTGGGTGCAGACTCCGATCTACCTGGCGCTCATCCTCGGCTCCATCGCCTATGCCTGGAAGAGCGTCCAGGAACTCTGGCACCTGCTGCAGGGTTTCCCGGCCGCGACCGAGAGCACGATCATGATCGGGATCCTCTCCCTCGTGGACATCTCGATGGTCGCCAATCTCGTCAACATGGTCGTGGTCGGCGGCTACGTGACCTTCGTCAGCCGCATCGAATTCGGCGACAACCGCGACCGGCCTGACTGGCTTGACCACATCAACGCGAACAGCCTCAAGGTGAAGCTCGCCGGCAGCCTGGCGAGCATCTCGGCCATCCATCTGCTCAAGAGCTTCATCGCCATCACCGAGTCGGTGACCGTGTCCTCGCCGATGACCGCCGGGATGGAGAAGGCCATCGTCTGGCAGGCGATCCTGCACGGCATCTTCCTCGTCTCGATGATCCTCTTCGCCTGGGGCGAGCGCCTGCAGCGCCACGACGCCCACTAAGCCTTGGGCGCGAGGTCGCTGACCCAGCCGATCACATAGCGGCGGAGTTCGGACGACCAGCCGTAGTGCAGGCGAAGGCGATGACCGCGGGGGTCCGGCTTGCTGTCGATGGTGGCGTCAAGGGTGAGCTTGCTCGTCCCGCAGACCACCCGGACCGCCGCCCTGCCGCGCAGGCCCTGCCGCGTCGGATGGCGGAGGTGCGGAGGGATCTCGTCGCCGTCGCAGGCGCTGCCGACGCCGCCTTCCATCCGCACCATGCGCATGAAGTCCAGCGCGCGCATGGCCGCATGGATGTGTTCGAAGCAGTCGAATTCGCACGCGAAGCCGGCGTCCACCGCCGATTCCAGGATCACGTGGTCGGCCATGCTGGGCATCCGCGCGGCCCACGCGAGGAAGTGGCCGACGTTGGGCTGGTGGCCGGGTACGGAGTGGCCCATGACTTCCTGCCGAGGACGGGAGACCTTGCCTTCCGTGAGATCGGAGCCGAAGGCCGCGATGACGGCTGCCGCCACCGTCTTATCGTCGGCACGAAAATCCAAGGTCACCTCGGTGCGGGGTGTCGCGGCGGTGTCGAGCGTTCCGGCGTTGGCGACGATGCCGAAGTAAAGGTCGCCGCATAGGTCAGGGCCGCTCAGGCGGACGGCTTCGCCTTTGGCCGGCAGGACGAACAGCGCGGGAAGACCGGCAGCCGTGGGCAGCCGGTCTTCGAGGCGCTGACGGATCGCGGAAGGGCTGAGGTGGGTGGTGAATCGGCGACGGCGAAGGGCGCGGGGGCGCTTCGGAGCGGTGGGGCGGCGTTTCATGGGGCGGTGATGAAAGGAAGAGGGGGCTTCCCGGCCGTGCGGTCCGTGGAAAGACGGCGCTCGGCTGGGTCGGTGGTGGGCGGGCTGACTGGGGTTGGGCAGGGACGCCGGGTAGGGCGGAGAACTGACCGAGACCTAAGTATGCTCCCCGGCTTGGGGTTGTCCAGCGATTGTCGGCGGACTGACCCTGATATGTTTATATCATTGTTGTAGAGAGATTAAGCGAGCCTTCGCGCCGCTTTACTCCGGGTTTCCTTCCGTGCGCTGGTCGACGAAGCCGCCGTCGATCTCAGCGGGCGAGCCACCGACGAGCCGCCAGCCACAGGCCCAGGGGAGCGATCACGCTGAGCGCCAACGCCCAGCCGGGCTCGTCCTGCCCCAGCGCTCCGATGGCGGCGAACAAGAAGCCTGTCGGCAGGCTGCCGCAGACCAACGCGAAGGCGTAGGTCTTGAAAGGCATCCGATGCAGTCCCGCCAGGCAGGCGATCGCCTCGGGTAAGATGGGCAGGCAGCGCGATCCGGCGACAAGCCAGGCGCCGCCTCCCTGGAAAAGATCCTCGCCCGAGCGAAGGCCTTCTTCGCCGGCCAGTCTCCGGGCGATAGGTCGGCCCAGCGCCCGGCTGAGGGCATAGGCGATCAGTCCGGCGAGGGTGGTGCCGGTGGCCGCATAAAGCCCGCCGAGCCAGATTCCGTAGGTCAGGCCAAGGGCCGACATCACGACGGTGCTCGGTATCGGCAACAGGATGTCCGCGACGAGCAGGCCGATGCCGGCCAAGCCGGCGCCGGAGCCGAACCGTCCCATCCAGGCCCGGGCGCCTTCGAGGCTGAGCGCTCCTTCGAACTGCTCGCCCCAGATCATGAAAGGGATCAGGCATCCCAGGAAGAGCAACCCGCCGATGACCCACGGCGCGAGATGGCGGCGCAAGGGCTTCATGCCTGACGGGTGGGTGATCGCGATGCCATGTACGGCTCTGATGCTGCCCTGCGCGGCCCCGGGGGCAAGTCCGCCTATGGGCAGGGAACTTTCTGCGCCAGGCGTGGTCTGTTGAAGCACCCCATGAAGACCCCGTTGCTCCTCCTGCTTGCCCTGGCCGCGTCCGGCCAGGTCGCCTTGGCCGTCGATGACGCCGCTAAGCCCGCTCCTAAGGCCGCTCCCCAGGCTGCCCCTGCCGTCAAGGCCCCGCCTCAGCCGACTCAGCCCGCCGATGTCGCCGCACCCAAGATCGGACCCGACGGCAAGCCGCAGGCTGGTTTCCTCAAATCGCACGAGTCTTTCGTCGCGATCGCCAAGAAGGGCGAAGCGCAGGTCGTCTTCCTCGGCGACTCCATCACCGCGGGTTGGAACGGACAGAAGACGTTGTTCGCCCAGGAGTATGGCAAGTACAAGGCCGCCAACTTCGGCATCGGCGGCGACCGGACGCAGCATGTGCTCTGGCGCGTGGAGAACGGCGAGTTCGAAGGCATCAAGCCAAAGGTCGTGGTGCTCATGATCGGCACGAACAACTCCGGCGTCGGAGCCAATCCGCCGGAGCAGGTGGCCGGCGGCATCCGGAAGATCATCGACGCCATCCATCAGCGCACCCCGGAAACGAAGGTGCTGCTTCTCGCCGTCTTCCCCCGCGGCGCCACCGAGGCCAAGAATCCTGGTCGCGCGAAGAACAACGCCGTCAACGCGCTGATCGCCAAGTTCGACGACGGCAAGAAGGTCCACTTCCTCGATATCAACGCCAAGTTCCTCCAGGCTGACGGCACCCTGACGAAGGAGGTCATGCACGACCTGCTCCACCTCACCGCCAAAGGCTATCAGATCGAGGCCGACGCGATCCGCGAGAAGCTCGCCGCGCTCGTCCAGTAAGCGTCTGCCCGATCGTAGGTCAGGCCGCCCCTTGCGAGGGGCGGCCTTTTTAGTGCTTATCGACCCCAGCCTTCCGGCAGGCCCGGCAGGGTCGCCGATAATATCTCGTGGATCGCTTGGCGTTCGGCCTCGGGCAGATGACCGAAGCCGGGTCCTGGCGGGTAGGCGCGCAGGCCGGCGGAGAGGCGAAGGAGCGTAAGGTCGCGCAACGGCTTGGGGAGTCCCGCGAAACTCTCCGAGTAGATCAGCGGGCTGCACCGGTAACGGAACAGGCGGGTGCGGAGGTCGAGGTCGCGCAGGGAGCGCCCTTGCGGATCGGCCTTGCGGGTGCGCGCGTAAGCGGCGGCGAAGACGCCGTCGCCGCCGACTCCGCCGGCGGGCCAGGCTGCTTCGTCCCGGAAAAGCAGGGCATCGACGATCTTCTCCGCCTGGTTGTCGAAGACCACCAGGCAGGATCCTTGGGGCGGCGCGTCGACGGGCAGGCCTAGGATCTCGCGCATGCCCGGCCAGCGATGCAGGGCGATGCGCGTTTCCTGGCCCGCGGTCGAGAGCACGTTGTGCATGTGCACTTGGTGGTCATGCATGAGCAGCGGGATGACGTCGCTTGTCTTGAGGAGATAGCGACGCGTATCCGCCATGTCCGTCAGCGCGGCGAGGTTAAGGGTCGGTCGCGCTTTCGGTCCTTCGAAGGCGCCGATGGTCTCGCCCCGAAGGTTGCCGCGATGATTCAGCCCAGGTGCTCCGCCGGTGACGTACCAGCCTCCCCAGCGTTCCGCCAGGGGCGTGGCGGGCGCGATGTTGGAACCTCCCGAGCCGCTCAAAGGCTCGCCGTTCCGATCCGGGAAAACCGTGCGCGCCCGGAGGGATGGCGTATGCTCGTGTCGCGCATGGCAGAGGAGGCAGTCGTTGTCGCGGAGGAGCAGCGGCGCGTCGCCGGTCTGGTGCGCGTCAAAGACGTAGAAGGTCGCGCCGAGCTCGGGGTCGAAGACCGTGACTTCGATGGCGCCGGCGGGGACCCAGCCGACGTAGGCTTCGTCGGAGAAATAAAGCGCGCGCGGGGTTTCCGGCGTGATCAGGTCGCGTTGCAGGCTGGTCTTGCTGAACACCAGGAGCTGCGATTCGGCGGGCACCCCGAACTCATCGAGCAGCCACTTGAGCCTCTGGCGGGCCGGCAGACGCCGGATCTCGTCGGCGCGCCGTCGATGGGCGGCGTTGAGGGTCGTCGCCCGGTCGCGGGGCGCCGTCGTCGAGTAGTTGATCGGAGGCCCTTCGAACGGTTCGTTCTGCTGCGCCGCCGCATGGCCGACGAGGCCGGCGAGAAGGAGGCAGCGTAGGAAGAAGACCACGGCCCTGAGTCTGACCGATCCCGCCAAGGGCACAAGTCCCGGCTCAGCGACGGATGCCGTCGCGGAGTTTCCGGAGCGCCAAGGCTTCGATCTGGCGGATGCGTTCCCGTGAGACCCCTTCGTCGCGGCCGATGTCGTGCAGCGTCTCTTCCTCGCCGTCCAGGCCATGACGCCGGCGGATCACCGCGAGCTCGCGCGGCGTCAGCTGGGCCAGGACTTCCCTCAAGGCCTCCTGACGGTCGGCGTATTCCGCCGCGGTGGCCGGAGTGGCGGCTTCCCCGTCGGCGAGCGTGTCGCCCAGAGTGGCGTCGCTGTCTTCGCCGATCGGAGCGTCGAGCGACTGGCCGTGCTGGGCGTAGCACTGCAACTCCGTCAGCTTCTCCGGCGTGCACGCCATCGCTCGGGCCAGCTCAGCGTCGGTCGGCGTCCGGCCGAGAGCCTGGCGGGCGGCGGCGTCGACCTTGCGGAGGCGGGCGAGCTGCTCGTGCAGGTTGCGCGGCAGCCGGACCGTGCGACGCAGGAAATTGAGTTCGCGGAAGATGGCGCTCCGGATGCCCCAGTAGGCGTAGGTGCTGAAGCGATGGCCGAGGTCGGCGTCGAAGTTCGCGGCGGCCTCGAGGAGGGCGACATTGCCGGCGGAGATCAGCTCCATGAGCTCCTCGCGCGGCACCCGCAGCTTGGAGGCGGCATGGTGGGTGAGCCGCAGGTTGCAGTTCACCAAGGTGTCGTGGGCGGCTTGCGCTTCCGGGCTGAGCGAGCCGTCGGCGCCCCGTCCCTGCTTGATAAGGTGACCCAAGCGGAATTCGTCGGAGGCCTCGAGGCGGGGCCAGCGGGCGGCCTGATCGAGGTAGCGGGTGACCGCGTCAGTCTCCGGGGCGACGGGGCCGAAGTCTTCTCGGGGAAGGTCACGCCCTCCTTCGAGGAGACAGGGCAGGGGGTTATGGTCGACGGTCGTGGCGGTGGGGGGGATGCGGTTGATCATGGAAAAAGGGATGGGCCTACATAATAGGGGCTACCAAACAGCCATTTTCGAGCGGGTGTTTTCGCAAGCAATTGACTGACAGGTAAATAAAAAAGCATTATATTTTTTAGTAAAGCCGACCGGGGCTAGGTTGGCTGGGGATAGGTCGACCGAAGGGGTGCGATCGGGACTGAATCCCCCGCTTTTTGTTTGGAACAGTCGCCCGTTATCGGGGACTTTAAAGCATGCCCCATTTCTCTGGCCCTGCCTTGGTCTGGCTTTGCTTCTGCGGTATCGCTCTCGGTGGTCCTCCCCCGGGCGGACAGTCCCCTGCAAAAGACGCCGCGGCTCCTGGGCCTGTCGTCGCCCCTTTGGTCGTGTCAGCGGCCGCTCCTGCGGAGTATGTCTTCTATGTCGGCACCTCCGGCGCGAAAGCCCAGGGTGTCCTTCGCGGCCTGCTGGACGCCCAGACGGGCAAGCTTACCGTGCCGGAGGTCGTCGCCGAGGTGAAATCAGCCTCCTATCTGGCTCTGAGCCCCGACGCCCGGTTCCTCTACGCTACCGCGGAGAGCGCCCAGGGCGCTGTCGTCGCCTATGTCCGCGAGGGCGCCAAGCTCCGCTTACTGAACACCGAATCCTCGTGCGGCAAGGGCCCTGCGCACCTCACGGTCGACGCCGCCGGCCGCAATCTGCTGGTCGTGAATTATGGTTCCGGCTCCACCGCTTCCCTGCCGATCAAGGCCGACGGCGCTCTCTCGCCCGCCTCGTCTTCATTGCAGCACGTCGGCACTGGTCCGAATCGGGCTCGTCAGACGGGTCCGCATGCCCACGGGGTTTATCTGCACCCTAGGAACGGACGCGCCTACGTGCCCGACCTCGGTACGGACGATATTTTCATCTACAAATCCGACCCCGCTCAAGGCGTGCTTGCGCCGAATCAGCCCTTGTCGGGCCGCGTGGCGGCCGGCGCCGGCCCCCGTCACCTGGCGTTCCATCCCGACGGGGCTTTCGCCTTCGTGAACAACGAATTGAACATGACCGTCACGGTCTTCGCGGTGGAGGCCGACGGCGGCCTCAAGGAGCTGCAGACGATCGACACTTTGCCCGCCGGCGCGGACAGGAAGGGCGCGTCCACCGCTGAGATCTTCGTCCGTCCGGACGGCAAGACGCTTTACGTCTCCAATCGCGGCCATGATTCCATCGCGGCCTACGCCATCGCCCAAGACGGCAGGCTGACGCTGCTGCAGCATGTCCTCGGAGTCCCCGCGACCCCGCGAGGCTTCGGCCTCAGCCCCGACGGACGCTGGCTCGTCTGCGC
>JBDKKH010000065.1:0-5869 GCA_039796215.1 Verrucomicrobiota bacterium | reverse complement strand
ATGAAGTTCAAAAACTTCCCTATCTATCGCATCGAGTGGGTGACCTCCACCTTTCTGATCGGGACGGCTCTCCTTTCGCTGACCGTGGTACCCTGGTTCCTCTGGACCCAGTTCACCCTCGCCGATGGTGCCGCCAATAAGGTCGAGGGATGGGGCTTCATTTTGGCCCTGTTCGTGTTCTATTACTACGCGACGGGCTTTGGCATCACCCTGGGCTACCACCGCCTGTTTTCCCACCTTTCCTTCAAGGCCAAGTGGCCGGTGAAGCTCTTCGTCCTCCTCTTCGGCGCCGCCTCCTTCGAGAATTCGGCCCTGGACTGGTCCGCCGACCACCGCATCCACCACAAGCACGTCGACGAAGACGAAGACCCGTACGATATCTCCAAGGGCTTCTTTTACGCGCACATCGGCTGGCTGCTCTTCCGTCTGAAGCCGAAGCCGCCCGTCACCAACGTCAAGGACCTCGAGGCCGACCCCCTGGTCATGTGGCAGCATCGCTATGTCCAGTGGATCGGCGCATTCGTGGGCTTCGTATGCCCCGCCGCCCTCGGTTACGCTTACGCCTCGTTCATGGGCTACGCCAACCCGGGCATGACCGCCCTGGCGGCTTTCCTCATCGCCGGCCTCCTCCGCACGGTGGTCGTCCAGCAGGGAACGTTCTGCATCAACTCCCTGTGTCACATGATCGGCCGCCGTCCCTATTCGACCGACCATAGCGCCCGCGACAGCGGTGCCGTCGCGCTTCTGACCTTCGGCGAGGGCTACCACAACTATCACCACGAGTTCCAGCACGACTACCGTAACGGCGTGAAGCCCTGGCAGTTCGATCCCACCAAGTGGATCATCTGGTCCCTTTCCAAGGTCGGCCTGACGCAGGACCTGCGTCGCGTGCCTGACTCGCGCATCATGGCCGCCGAACTCAAGGAGAAGAGCCGCACCCTCGGTCGCGACATCGACTCGCTGGCCGCCCGTCTCGACGTCCGCACCCGCGAACTCAAGGCCAAGACCATCGCCGCCGCCCACGAACTGGCCCAGGAACTGGCCCGCCGCGCCGAAGCCCTCAAGGAAGCCGCGGCGACCAAGGCCGACGTCGCTCAGGAAACGATGGTCGAGCTCCGCGGCCTGCTTAATCAGGCGGCCTCGCACCTCGAGACGCTGCGTCGCGCCGACGCCGGTTCCGCGGCCTGAGCGACGTCCGCTCTCAGCCCCGGAGGCCCTGCACCAGCTCGAGGATCTTCGCCTCGATCTGAGGCAGGGCTTCGTCCGGGTGAGCGCAGTCGATGTCATGGACCGTCCAGTAGTCGATCCGGTCCGCCCACTCCGGGTGGGCCTGAAGCATCATCGCATGGTGTTCGTCCCGCTTGAGGGCGATCGTGCGGTGGGCCCGTTCGAGGTCTTCGCGGCGGAGCTGGGTGGGGGCGGCCCCGGTCAGTTCCAGCGGCACGCCAAGCTCGCGCAGGCGTCTTTCGGTGTCCCGGGAGAGCAGGGTGGGTTCATCGGCCACCAGGGATGTCAGCAGGCCGCGGGAGAAGGCCCGGGCGGGGTGCCCCATCCGGGTGGCGTGCCAATTGAAGAGGGCCTCCGCATGACGGCTCCGGTAGAAGTTGCCCGTGCAGACAAAGAGGGTGAGCGGGCCAGAATCTGCGCTTGTGCGGTGAGCCATGCGGGGTAAAGTCCACGCAACCTAACCTCACTGCCATGGTACGCAACCTGTTCGTTCTCTCCCTCCTTTCCACTGCTTTCGTCGGTTGCATGGGTCCTGAAAAGGGTCCGTCCCCGGTCACCGACGGTGCCGGCGACGCCAACCTCGTCCCGGCCGCCGGTCTGACCCCGGTCGCCATCGTCGAGCCCGCTCCGGCGCCTGCGCCGACCAAGGCTCCGACCAAGTCGAAGGGCAAGCTGCCCCTCAACAGCAAGAGCAGCAAGTAAGGCGCGAGCCTTACATCAATGACACCTCGGTGACGAAGGTGTCGACCTGACCGGGCTCCGCGAAACGGAGCCCGTTCTTGTGTTCGGGGCTGTTGGGCGGGCCCATCCAAGGTTCGACGCAGTAGTACGGGGCTTCCGGGTCGGGGGTCCAGGTGACCACGCTGGCCCACGCTCCCGGGATCGGCTCTTCGCCGACCTTGACGCTGATGTCCTCTTCGCCGGACTTCGGTCCGAAGCTGACCGTCGCGGACTTCAGGTTCGTGAAGATGCAGTCCGAGAGATGCGGGCTGTCGAAGCCGATCGCCTCCAGGCCTTTCAGTTCGGCGAAAGGCACGAGTTGGCCGTCGGCGGCATGGCGCCACTGCTTCTTCGAAGGGATCTTCACCACGTAGTCGCGCCGGCTCAGGCCCGCGTGCCAGGGCAGCGTGAAATAGAAATGGTGCCCCGCGCACCAGGGCAGCGGCTGGGCGTCGCGGTTCTCGAATTCGAAGGTGATCCGGAGGAACAGCTCGAGGAAATCGAAGCGGACCCGGAAGTCATACGCGAAGGGATAGCAGTTGCGGCCGCGCTCGTCGGGGAGCATCCGGACCACCGCGTGGCGCGCGCCGCTTTCGATGATCTCAAAGGCCGAATCGCGGGCGAAGCCGTGCTGCGGCATGGGGCGCTTGACGCCGTCGGCGGCCTTCCAGGCGAACTTCTCGCCGTCGGCGTAGTTGCGTCCCATGAACGGGAAGAGGATCGGGTTGCCGCCGCGCACGGGGCCGATCTTGTCGAGCTCCATCGGCGCGCCTTCGGGCCAGAAGAGGATCTCGCGCCGGCCCGCGGGGACGTCGAGCCGCCAGCGCAGCAGGCGGGCGCCGCGCGTCAGGCAGGTCTCGTACGTCGAGGCGCCGACTTTCCATCGTTCCATGGGCACGCCGTCCGCTTCGAAGCTCTGCATGCTCCGGAGCAAACGCCGCCCCGGTCCGGAGGCAAACGCGGACTTAGCCCGCGCGCTTGGCGAAACGGTAATGGCAGACCATCCACTCGGAGCCGCCGCGGAAGTTCCACAGTTCGGCGCAGGCCATGAAGAACACCCGCCAGTTCGCCAGCCAGGCCTTGGCCCGCTCGGGTCCGTAGGTCTGGGCGAAGATCCGCAGGATCTCCGCGCGGTGGCGGTCGGTGTTCTGGAGCCAATGCTCCGAGGTCTGCCCGTAATGGCGGCCGTCGACCTCCCACTGCTGCTCGAGCTTCAGGTCGTCCTGGAAGCGGCTGGCGAGGCAGTTGGACGGCATGATGCCGCCGGTGAAGAAGTGGCGCGACATCCAGTCGGTCGAGTCCTTGGCGGCGAAGTGGTAGGCGACGTCCTTGTGCGTGAAGACGTGGAAGAAGAGCTTGCCGCCGGGCTTGAGCCAGCCGCCGATCCGCCGCATGAGTTCGGCCCAGTTCTTCATGTGCTCGAACATCTCCACGGAGACGACGCGGTCGTAGCGCGAGGCCTCGGCGGCGAAGACGTTCATGTCGCAGGTGATGATGCGCACGTTGTTGAAACCGCGCCGGGCGCACTCGCCCTCGATATGGGCGCGCTGCGAGGCGGAGTTCGAGACGCCGGTGATGCGGGCGTGCGGATACTTCTCGGCCATCCAGAGGGTGAGCGAGCCCCAGCCGCAGCCGAGCTCGAGGATCTCGAGGCCGTCGGCCAGCTCGGCGCGCGCGCAGGTCTTGGCGAGCATGGCTTCCTCGGCCTCGGCGAGGCTTTCGGTGCCGAGCTCATAGAAGCAGGAGGAGTACTTCAGGCGCGGTCCGAGGCACAGCTTGTAGAATTCGGCCGGCACTTCGTAATGCTGGTCGTTGGCGGCCTTGGTCTCGATGGCCACCGGCAGCGTGCGGAGCTCGGCGGCGAAGGCGTCCACCTTGGCGAAGCGCGCGGCGGCGTCCGCCGGACGCTCGTCGGTGAGGCGCTGTTTGAGCAGCCGGCGGATACCCCAGCGGATCGCCCCGTCCGGCAGGATGTCTTTTTCGATGAGCGAGTCGATCAGCGGCATGGGGGCAATCTGGACGCCCTCCCGGCCGCTGGCAACCCGCCGGCTCGGAAAAATCAGCGCCGGGGCGGGCGCGGCCAGAAGGCCGGCACCCGGTCCTGGTAGTCGGCGTAGGCCTGGCCTTTCGAGGCCAGGAGGTGCTGTTCGGTGAGGGGTACGCCGGTGACGCGCGTGAGGAAGTAGTAGATGACGCCGACGCAGAGCAGGCCGGGGACGCCGCGGTAGGCGCTGTTATAGCTCATCAGGAAGAAGCCGACCCAGACGAGCCATTCGCCGAAGTAGTTGGGGTGACGGCTCCAGGCCCAGAGGCCTTGCTCGCAGACCTTTCCTCGATTGGCCGGGTCCCGCTTGAAGGCGGCCAGCTGGGCGTCGGCGACGCCCTCGGTCAGCAGGGCGAGCGCGACCACGCCGAGTCCGACCCAGTGGACGGCTTGGGCCGGACCGCTGGAGCCCGTGGGATTGGAGGAGAGCAACGGCAGGCAGAGGACCGTGAGCACGACCGCCTGGATGAAATAGAAATAGACCATCTGCGCCGGCATGCGCTCGCCGTGCTCGGCGCGCATCTTCAGGTAACGACCGTCTTCTTGTCCGAGGTGTCCGAGCACGCGCACGGCGAGGTGGGTCCCGAGGCGCAGGCTCCAGAGGACGGTCGCCCCGGCCATCAGCAGGCCTTGCCCGCCCAGGTGGTGGTGGACGAAGAAGTGCGTGATGAGGACCTGCAGACCGACGAGCGCGAAGCCGTAGGACCACGCGACATCCACGATCGACCAGTTATCGATCTTCTTGGCGACGAGCCAGCAGAGCGCGAAGAAGACGCAGGCTTCGCCTAAGAGGACGAGGGATTCGAAACCGAGCTCGAGGAGGGGGTTCATACGGAAGCGGAGGAAGGGACGAGGCGGCGGAAGAGCCGCCGAAGAAGCAGGTGGAGCAGCCAGCAAGCCGGCGGGACGGTCAGCGCCCAGCCCAGCAGGCCGTGGGCGTAGGCCATCCCGAATTTGGCCACGAAGCCGCCGAAGGACCGGTTGAATTCGTCGATCAGCGCCGTCGGGGAGAGCGCGATGGGGTCGGCGCCGGTCAAGGTTTCGCCGAGCCGCACGAACGGCACCAGCAGGAGCAGTTGCAGCGGATAGCTGACGTGGTTGACGACCTGCATCACGATGTGGTTCAGGCGGAAGAGTCGTCCTGCCAGCAGGCACAGCAGGGTGGTGACCCCGATGACGGGGACGATCGCGAGCGCGAAGGCGACGACCACCGCCGCCGAGACGGCTTCGGGCGTGGCGCCTTGGCGGAGCTGCGCCAGGAGCGGATCGCGCACCTTGCGTCCCAGCCAGCCGACGGCGCGTCCCATTCAGGCCGCCTTACGGGTGAAGAACACCTTGCCGAGGTCGGTCTCGTCGCCGGACTGCTTCAGGCAGAGGAGCGCGTAGGCCGCGATGGCGAAGTTGCCGAGGAGCAGCAGGGCGACGAGCCAGCCGAGGCGGGCGGCGACGGTGCGTTCACGCCAGGCCGTGTAGAGCCAGAAGGCCAGGAAGCCGAAGTAGGCGTCGAACATCGTGGCGAGGCCCCACGGCTCGGAGCACACGGTCACGAAGCCGTGGATGACGTTGATGCCTTCCTTGCCGGCGAGCGCGGCGTACTGCGGCAGCGAGGTGATCGTCGGCGCGGTCGAAGCGTGCCACGACACCCAGGTCATGGCGGCGAGCACGAGGATGAAGTAGAGGGTGATGGCGCGGCGGGAGTTCATGGCGATGAGAGTATGGGGTGTGGAGTATCGAGTATGGGGCGAAGTGGCTGAAAGGAGTATGGGGATGAGGGTGGGGGGAAGGCGCCAATAGAGCGAGCCACTTTGCTGGATGGGAAGGGCAGTAAAGAAAATTTATTTTTTTACAGATTATCTAAGTTTAGGGCTAAAATTTACT
>JBDKKH010000064.1:0-4163 GCA_039796215.1 Verrucomicrobiota bacterium | reverse complement strand
ATCAAGGCTCGCCCTTATCAGAACACAAAAAACCCGCCACTTGCGGGGCGGGTGTTGAGGCTGCCGAGGAGATGACTCCGCAGCCTGATCTGAGTTCGCTCGATTACTTGGCGGCGACGGCGACGGACAGCACCTTCTTCTGCTTGTGCTTGTCGACGTTGACCTCGACGGACTTGCCCTTGAGGTCGGCGGCCTTGTCGGCGCCTTCGGTCTCGGGCGTCAGGGTGAAGCTGACGTCCTTCGCGCCGACGGTCACGACGAGGACCTTCTTCTCGGCGTCATAGGACTTCACGGTGCCCTTGGAGGAGACGGTGGCGCCACAACCAGCCTGAGCGGCGGCGGCCAGAGCGAGAACGGACAGGATGCTGAGGATGTTCTTCATGGGTATTGGAGTAAGAACTACATCCTCCCCGCCATGACGCTAAAGGCAAACCACAATCGGGGTTGAATCTATAATGTCACCCGACCATCGTCCCACTATGCCCAGGTCGCCCACCCTGCTCCGCCCCCTTTTCATCGCGATATTAGGGCTTTTCAGCCAACTTTGCTGGGGGCATTCGATTCCGGACATCCCGGTCCGCGGCGCCTTCCAGACGAGCGGCGAGGCCGAAATCACCATCGAGATCAATCCGCGCAATTGGGCGGAGAGCCCTAAGCTCGCACCTTCCTTGGAAGGCAAGGACTTCGTGGGCTACACCCCGGCGCAACGCGAAGAGCTGACGAAGCGCGCCCAGGCCTTCGTGTCGACCTACCTCGAATTCCGTCTTGAGCCGATCGGACGCGTCCAGCCTGAATTCACCTATGACTTCGTCGCTGAGACGGGCCAACCACTCACGGCTCCCGACGACGCGGTGGTCGTCCGCGGACGCTGGAAAACGAAAATCCCCGCCGGAGTGACGGGCTGGCAGGTCCGCTCCCTGCCCGGCCACAAGGTCGCCACGGTTTTCACCAACTCCGTCGACGGCAAGGATCACCCTCGCTTCATGGTCCTCTTCCCGGGCGAGACGAGCTTCACCCTCGACCTGACCGGGCTCGCCGCGTCAGCGCCGACCAGCCCGACGCCCGGCAGCGTCGGCGTCCATGAAACCGACCGCGGGACGGCGGCGACGTTCTTCAGCTATCTGCAGCAAGGCTTCGAACACATCCTCCCGGAAGGACTCGACCACATCCTCTTCGTCCTCGGACTCTTCCTGCTGTGCCGCGCATGGCGCCCGATCCTGCTCCAGGTCACGACGTTCACGGCCGCCCACACGATCACCCTCGCGCTCGCGACCCTCGGCTACGTCGCCGTCGACCCGGATATCATCGAACCGATCATCGCCGCCTCGATCGCCATCGTGGCTCTGGAAAACATCTTCCGTCCGACCTACGGCCGATTCCGCCTGCTGCTGGTCTTCGTCTTCGGACTCATCCATGGCCTCGGCTTCGCCCAACGCTTGATCGACGAACGTATCCCGTCCGGTTCCGTCGTCAGCGCCCTGCTGGGCTTCAATGTCGGCGTCGAACTCGGCCAGCTGGCCGTCATCAGCCTGGCGGTCGCCGCCACGTTCTGGATCAAGGACGAAGCCGGCTATCGTCTCTGGATCGTCATCCCCGCCTCCGCGCTCATCGCCTTGGCCGGACTGTTCTGGGCTATCCAGCGCCTCGTCTGATTTCGAACGCCAGGTAGGGACAGCACCACGTGCTGTCCTCATGCATGCTTCCCAGGTGACGGGTGTCGGCCACGGGAGTCAGCCGTTCAGCCTTCGGCCGCCGGAACCCGGGTGCCAGCCCCCCGATGGCCGAACAGCCGGCTCCTGAACTCCCGATTGCCGTGCCCGTCACCAGTCACCCGTAATGAAGTATCTCTCCCCATACTCGATACTCTCGTATCTCCCACGCGCCCCCACGGCGCGAACTACGTTCGCGCCGCTCACTTCCCTAAAGGAAACTCCTTCAGAAGTTCGGACGGCACCGCGAAACTCTGCTGATCCTTGGTGGCCTGGCGTTCGGCGGCGACCTGCGCCGGAGTGACGGCCGAGGCCTTGTTGCCGAAGGAATTGCGGACGTAGGTGGCGACGCCGGCGATCTCACGATCGCTCAGCCCCTTGAACGCGGTCATGGGCACCTGTCCGGGATACTGGGTGCCGTTGACTTCGATCGGCCCCATGAGCCCGTGCAGGATGATGCGGATGAGGCGCCGGGAATCGCCGCCGACCCAGGCGGAATTGGCGATCGGCGGGAACTGCGCGGCGGGCAGGCCCTGACCGTCCGCCTGGTGGCAGGTGATGCAATGGGCTTCGCGACGATAGACCTCCGCGCCGAGTTCGAAGAGCTTCTTGTCTTCGCCCTGCAGGGTAGTCACCGCCTTGGGCGCCTCTTCCGCCTTCACGACCTTGCCGTTCTGCGTGGCCTCGACCGAAGCGTACACGGGCTTGAGCCATTCGTCGTCGGGCTGACGGCGGGCGGCGGCGAGGACTTCGAGCGCGAGGTCCTTGGCGAGCCAGCTGGCGGCGTTGACCGCCTCGAGGCGCACGCGACCATGCGCATCGCCGGCGGCGCGGAGCAGGAGCTCGCGGTGATCCGACACGGCCGCGATATTGTAGCGCAGGACGCGGACGGCCGCGGCGCGGACGCGATGATCCTTGGCCTGGAGAAGTCTGCGGAGGAGGTCGGCGTCGAGGCGCTCGATGCCCCAGCTGACCCAGAGTCCTTCGAGCTGATGACGCTCGAGCAAGGCGTCGGCGGGCTTCAGCCCGGCGAGCCAGCGACGCAGGCCGGCCTGGACCTCGGCCACCGGCCGGGCGCGCAGTTCGCGGCGGGTCCGCTCGCGGGCGCGGTCTTCGTGGAGTTCGAGGTTCTTGAACAAGGCGTCGATGGTCGCTCCGACGATGACGGGCGGCTTCACCAACGGGCGTCCGGGATAAGTGATCCGGTAGATGCGGCCGTGGCTGTGGTCGCGCATGGGATCGCGCGCGCTGTGCTGCATGTGACCGATGAGCGCATTGTGCCAGTCGGCGACGTAGAGGGAACCGTCCGGGGCGAACTCCATCGAGACGGGACGGAAATTGCCGTCCTTCGACTGCAGGAGGTTCTGGCGGAAGCTCAGCTTGAAGCCGGCACCGTCATCGGAGACGGCATGCTGCTTGGTGCCGAGGAAGCCGATGGTGTTATTGATGATGAGGTCACCCTGGACGTCGTCCGGGAAATGGCGGCTGCTGATGAATTCCAAACCGGCGGTGGGCCGGACCATCTGGGCCTTGGGGACGAGGTTCCGCGGCATGGGCGCGAACTCGCCGAAGGGCACGGACATGGTGGCCGGGGACATCCAGCGGACGTTGGGGTCCGAAGTATCAGCGAAGAAATCCTGGCCGTAGGCGTCGAAGGCGACGCCCCAGGGATTCGGGATGCTCAGGCGGACGGTGCGCTCGAGGTGCTGACGCTGGGGCGAGTAGCGGAAGAAGCCGCCGTTGGTGCTACGCTCGACGCCATAGGCCGTCTCGACGTGGCTGTGCAAGAAGGTGCCTTCGGAAAGGTAGAACGCGCCGGAGGGGTCGGCCCGGAAGGCGCTGATGGCGTGGTGCGTGTCATGGTCGTCGAAGCCGCTGAGGATGACCTCGGAGCGGTCGGCGCGGCTGTCGCCGTCGGTATCGCGCAGAAGGACGAGGTGGCTGCTCTGGGCGATGTAGACGCCCTCCGGCGCGAATTCGAACGAGAGCGGCAGGTGCAATCCGCGGGCGAAGATGGTCTGCTTGTCGGCCCGGCCGTCGCCGTTGGTGTCCTCGAGGATCAGGATCTTGTCGTCGGGCTTGGCGTCGCCGGGACGCCACTGCGGGTAGCTGGGCATGGTCGCGACCCAGAGACGGCCCTGGTTGTCGAAGGCGACCTTCACGGGATTGGCGAGGTCGGGGAACTTCTCCTCCGATGCGAAGAGCTCCACCTTATAGCCTTCCGGCACGGCGAGGGTCTTCACGGCCTCGGCGCCCGGGAGGTAGTTGGGCGAACCGTTCTTGTTGTTGCCGGCGGAGTAATTGGTCTTCACCGGAGGCAGGGCGCGCGTCTTGGCGTCGGCGGCGGTGACATCGAACTTCTTACCCTGAGCCGCGGCCCAGACGGCCTGGTCCCGGACGAGGACGAGTTGGTCGAGCTTCTCGAGCTCGGCGGGATAATTGTCAGGTCCGAAG
>JBDKKH010000063.1:0-4343 GCA_039796215.1 Verrucomicrobiota bacterium | reverse complement strand
TACGTCTCGAGGCGGATTCGCCCGAGGACCTCGGCTTGAACTGAAACGGCCTGGCCGGAAAAGCTGGCCGCTTAATCCGCCGTCGAGAGGAGGATCTCGACGTTCTGCTTCAGCAGGTCGCCGGCGGACCGTCCGTCCTCGGCGAGCATCTGCCGTCGGATCAGGGTCGAGCGATGGGCCGGGTCGACCGCCAGCAGTTTCCATTTTCCGGCGGGGAGCTGGGGATGATCGGCTTCGAGCGCGGTCCAGCGGAGCGGCATCCCTTGCCAGGAGAACTCCACGTGCCAGCCGACGGCGCGGCTCACGTCGCCCCGCGCGAGCATCGGGTAGCGTTGGATGAAATCGGGAGTCCGCCGGGTGCGCATCGTCACCGTCAGCACCGCGGGTTGCCGGCGCAGCAGGGCGAGCACGTCGACGCTGCTCTGGCTCACCAGCGGGAGCGGGTCCATGCCGATGAGGTTCTGGCCGTTGAAGAGTCCATGCTGGTTGGGGCTTTTCCGTTGATCGGGCTGGGCCGCATACCAGCGATGGAAGCCGGTGGAAAGCAGCAGCCCCACTTCGAAGTGCAGATGGGCGCGGTCGGGGGTGATCGGCGTCGCGCCGGCCGAGGAGCGGCCCAGTCGTCCCAGCGACTCGCCCCGGCGGACGAAGGCGCCGAGACGTACGGACGGCGTCAGCGCGGCGAGGTGGGCGTAAAGCGTGTAGACGGGCACTTCCGCTCCCGGGTGGACGAGGACGATGTAACGACCGTAGGGTCCGTTGACGTGAGGGTTGGCGTACGCCACCTGTCCGTCCATCGCCGCCCGCACGAGATCGAGCGGCTCGCCTTCCGTGTCCCGCGCGGCGGGGCGGATGTCGAGGCCCTCGTGGAAGCGATGCCCGTCTTCGCGCACCATGCCGAACAGGGCTGATTCCAGCCGACCCGAGACGGTCGGCTGAAGGTATTCTTCCGCGGAGCGGACCGAACGCACGTCCAGGGAAGTAGGCCAGGCGATTTCCGTGGCGGCCGCCTGATGCGCCGCGAGCGACGCGCTGAGCAGGAGAAGGCGCGCTCGGCTCCGCAGGCTCACTTGCTTTCGGCTTCCTTCAGTTTGCGCAGCTTGAGGGCCGAGATGTTCATCCTCCGGCTGATGTCCATCACCGCTTCGGTATTGGAGAGACCCTTCTTCTCCACATGGAAGATGAGGTTGCCGTCCGCGATCTGGCCGTCGATGGGCATGATGCCCACGGCGGTGTCGTTGATCACCAGCACGAAGCGACGGCCTTCGGCGTCCTTGGTGTAGTTCATCACGTCCATGGCGGCCTTGCGGTCGAGCTGCACCAGCAGGAAGTCCTGACGGAGATCCGGCTCGCCGCTGGTGATCGGCTGCGTGCCTAGGATCTCTTCGGCCGGGACCAGGGCGCGGTTCATCACCGCCATCGTCAGTCCGCTCACCGGGAGCCGGACCTGGAGCTTCATGGCGCCTCCGGCGTAGGGCGGCGCTTCGACGAAGACCGAGGCGATCTCCTCGGGGATGTCGTTGGAAGCGCAGCCGGCGAGCAGCAGGGCGCCGAAGAAGGCGAAGAGGCGGGGCAAGGGCATGGAAATTTCAGCCGACCAGCAGGTCCAGCGACGCGCCGACCCGGAGGAGGTGGGCGGGTTGCAGATCGAGCGCCGGGACCAGGTAGGTCTGCTTGGAGGCGGCGTGGACGAAGGTGAGCATGCCTTCGGCGGCTTCGCCGACCGGTTTGATGATCCGCTTGCGCTCCAGGAGCATCGCGAGGATATGCTTCAGGACGCCCTTGTCTCCGGAGGGGTCCGACTCGTCTTCGTAAAGCGAGAGGAAGAATTCTTCGCGCGAGGCCAGCAGCTGGGCGCGGTGCGCCTGGTCTTCCTCGCCGCGTTCCTTGACCTCGCGGGTCCAGCGACCGAGGAGGATGCCTTCGGGCTTGAACGCCGGCGCATGCTCCTTGAGCACGTCGCAGCGCTCGATATTGCCTCCGAGGGGCTTGTAGACGACGCACGTGACGGAGTCGCCGACGTGGAGTTCCTTGCCGGTAGCGGCGCAGACGCGAGCGATAGGTTTGACCTGCCAGTCCATGGCTGATGAGAGAAGCCGCGTGTGGCGGGGCGGGCAACCCCATTCCCTTTGGTTTGCGACTGACTTATTGGCAGGGCGGAGCCAGGCTTCGCCCATGACTGCCGACCCTGCCGAAGGCGCCCTCCTGCTGGTCATCGACGTCCAGCCGACCTTCCTCAAGGCCATGCCTCAGGGCGACGCCTGCTTGCGCCGATGCCAGCTGGCGGTCGCGGCGGCTCAGCTCCTCGGCTTGCCGGTGATCTTCACCGAGCAAGTCCCCGGCAAGCTCGGGCCGACGCATCCCGGACTTTTATCGGCCGCGGGCGAGACGCGGGCCGTCTTCGGGAAGACGGCTTTCTCGGCCTTCGGAGCGCCGGGGTTGAAGGATGCCTTGGACAAGGCCGGCGCGACGCAGTTGCTGATCTGCGGACTGGAAATACCGGTCTGCGTCTTTCAGACCGCCATGGATGCCCTCCGCGAGGGCCTGGGCGTGACGATCCTGTCCGACGCCGTGACTGGTCGGCGTGATGACGATGGTCGCGCCTGCCTCGACGCCCTGCGCGCCGCCGGCGCGCATGTGCTGCCGGTCGAGACGGTGTTCTACGCCCTCCTTGGCGACGCCGGTCACCCGCGTTTCCGCGGCTTCACCGAACTCGTCAAGCAGGCGGCCTAGGTCAGGTCGACCGTCAGGCCCGCCGTCGGCTTGACGGCTTCGTCGACCGGCAGGCCGGTATCGGCCCATGCGGCGAAGGCGATCATCCCCGCGTTGTCGCCGCAGTGTCCGGGTTCAGCCACCAGCATCGGCAGGCCGCGCTGATGCGCGACGTTCGTCAGGCGCGCGCGAAGGGTTCGGTTATTCGCGACGCCCCCGGAAAGGCCTGCCGAGCGGAAGCCGCCCAGGTCGAGCACGGCCGCGGTCTTGGCCGCCAGCTGCTCGATGATCGCGTGCTGATAGCCTGCGCAGAGGTCGGGCAGGGCGGTCGCGACTTCGGCGTCGGACATCTTCTCGAGCTGATAGCGGAGCGCGGTCTTCAGTCCGGAGAAACTCAGGCGAAGATCGGCCTTCTCGGGGATGCCCCGGGGGAAGACGAACTTCGCGATGTCGCCTTGCAGCGCCTGCCGCTCGATGAGCGCACCGCCCGGGTAGGGCAGGCCGAGCAGTTTCGCGCCCTTGTCGAACGCTTCGCCCGCGGCGTCGTCGACGGTGCGCGCGACCACTGTCAGGCGGAGGTCGGTGTCCAGCTTCACCAGGAGCGTATTCCCGCCGGAGACCACGATGGCAAGGTGCGGCAGCAAGGCCGCGCGGGCGGCGGCGAAACCCTGCGGGTCCCGGGCGTGGGTGCCGATGAAGGAAGAATGGACGTGCGCGCGGAGGTGATTGACGCCGACGATGGGAAGTCCGCGCGCGAGGGCGAGCGAGCGGGCGAGCGATACGCCCATAGCGAGGCAGGGCAGCAGGCCGGGCCCGCGCGTCACGGCGATCTGCCCGGCCTGCGCGAGTTCGGTCCGGAAATCCGCCAGCAGGAGGGGGAGGGCGGACAGATGCATGCGGCTGGCCAGTTCGGGCACGACGCCGCCGTATTTCTGATGCTCCGCGGCCTGGGAGCTGATGAGCTCGCGCACGATCCCCTTGGCCGGGTCGAAAAGCGCCAAGGCCGACTCGTCGCAGGAACTTTCAACGGCCAGGATCATGTCTCCTCCCTTGATGCCTCAGCCCTCGGGGTGGCTCAAGCGGGAAGGTGACGGCATCTTGACCGAAGTTGTCTTGCCCGGGCGGGCAGGATGCGGACATTGGCGGGCATGCGTGTCCGCCAGGTTCTCCTGCTCCTGCTGATCGTCCCGACCGCCTGGGCGGCAGAGTCCTTGGAATTCTGGGTTTCGCCTGCCGGTTCGGATCAGGCCGCCGGAACACGCGCCCGGCCGTTCGCCACCTTGGAGCGGGCGCGCGATGCCGTGCGACAGAAGCGCGCTTCCGTCTCCGGCGGAGCGGTGGTTCGCCTGCTCCCCGGAGTCCACGTCCGAAGCGGCTCGTTCGAGCTCACGGCGGAAGACGGGGGTTCGGCCGCGGCGCCCGTGGTCTACCGCGCGGAGGGCGAGGTCGTCCTGCGTGCCGGGACCTCGGTGCCGGCTTCGGCTTTCCGTCCGGTCACCGATCCCCGGGTGGTGGCTCGGCTCGACCCGGCGGCGAAAGGCCGCGTGCTGGAGCTCGATCTTAAGCCGCTCGGGCTGCGGAATGCGCGTCGTTTCCCGGAGATCTTCGTCGGGGGCGGCGGCTTGATCGAT
>JBDKKH010000062.1:0-2819 GCA_039796215.1 Verrucomicrobiota bacterium | reverse complement strand
TCGCCTACTCAGTGGGCACGATGATCGAAGTCCCTCGCGGCGCCCTCACCGCTGACGAAATCGCGCACACCGCCGAGTTCTTCAGCTTCGGCACGAACGACCTCACCCAGACCGCGCTCGGGGTTTCCCGTGACGACATGGGTAACTTCCTCAACGCGTACACCGAGAACGAGATCTTCAAGAAGAACCCGTTCGCCACGCTCGACCAGACCGGCGTCGGCCAGCTCGTCCAGATCGCCATCGAGAAGGGCCGCAAGACCCGTCCCGACATCAAGCTCGGCATCTGCGGCGAACACGGCGGCGAGCCGGAGTCCGTCAAGTTCTGCCACCGCGTGGGCCTGTCCTACGTCTCCTGCTCGCCTTACCGCGTGCCGGTCGCCCGCCTCGCCGCCGCCCAGGCCGCGATCGAGGAGAAGCGCGCCGCCAAGAAGTAAGCCGGCCAGGCAGGACCAAGCAAAGGGGCGCACCGCGAGGTGCGCCCCTTTTTCGTGCCCGGAGGGCCGCGTCCCCGAGGCGACGGCCGAAGATCAGACGCTCAGCTTCCCGTGGCCTTGGCCATCAGGAAAAGACAGCCCAGCAAGGTCGCGCCCAGCAGGAGGCCCATCCAGAACAAGCGCCAGCCGAAGCCCAGCGGCCTGCTGACCGGACGCAGCGTGCGGCGGAGGCGGCGGCCGCGCGAGCTCACGCGCTGGACCGTGACCACCGGGAAGTCCTGGCCGGCGACCTCCTCGACCTTGCCGTAGGCGAGGCCGAGACGGATCAGCTCCGCGTACGCGCGCGCCTTGCGGGCGGCCGGCAGCCGGTCGAAGCCGTTGCATTCGCGGCCGACGACGAGGCGCTCCAGACCGAGGACGGCGTCGGCGGAGGGTTGGGTGGAAGGAATGCGACCGGAGTGACTCAAGCGGAAAGGGATGAACCCGGGTTTATCACTATCGTAAGTCCTTGCGACAAGTCGATACTAGGCCTAAACACCTAATATAATCAGCCACCCCGCTGACGAAACATGACCCACCCCGTCTCTTCCCGGGCCCTGCCCGTGGCTCTCAGCATCGCCGGATCCGACAGCGGCGCCGGGGCCGGCATCCAGGCGGACCTGCTCGCTTTCGCCTCGCAGGGCGTGTTCGGAACCACTGCGGTCACGTGCCTCACCGCGCAGAATCCGCGCGGCGTCTCGGGCGTGCAGGCCTGCCCTGCGGCCTTCGTCGTCGAGCAATGCGCGCAGGTCGCCGCGCACTTCCAGCCGCGCGCGCTCAAGACCGGCATGCTGCTCAACGCCGAGATCGTGCTGGCCGTCGCGGGCTTCATCAGGAATTCCGGCATCCCCGCCGTCGTCGACCCCGTCATGGTCGCCTCGAGCGGCGCGACGCTGCTCGCTCCGGACGCCATCGCCGCCGTGCGGACCGAGCTGATCCCGCTGGCCGCGCTCGTGACGCCCAACCTCGACGAAGCCGCGATCCTGCTGGGAAGGAAATCGCTGGGCGGCGTCGCCGAGGCGCTCGAACTCGCCCGGACTTACGGCGTGCCCTTCCTGCTCAAAGGCGGCCATGCCGAGGGCGACGACCTCACCGACTGCCTCGCATGGCCCACCGGCGAGACCAAGACTTTCACCGCTCGGCGGGCTCCCCACGTGGACACCCATGGCAGCGGTTGCACCCTTTCGGCGGCGATCACCGCCCAGTTGGCCAAGGGCAAGACCCTCGGGGAGGCGGTCACCATCGCCCACGCCTACCTCCAGGGGGCGATTCACGGGCCCATCCAGGTCGCTGGGTTGAATTGTATCCGACACCTCTGAAGAGGGGTAGGGGTAGGCCTGATTTGCTTAAATTTAGGCAACATAGCCCTTTTCCCCCTACTTTAACTCCCCGCCCCCTTGGCATTTTACTACCCCTACCCCTGCCCCTACCCCTACCCCTAATTCAAGCCACTTATTCACACTTGCCCCCGCAAGCCAGCCACCTTTTCTAACCCATTCCCTGCAGGCTCGACCTGCCCCCTACGACCATGCCCAAAAAGAACGCCGCCCAGAAATCCACCGCTTCCGATCCTTCGGCCGTCTCGGCCAAGACCGGGGTCAAAATGCGCGGTTGTGACGTCATGGTCCGTTGCCTCGAGAACCTCGGCGTCGACACCATCTTCGCCTACCCCGGCGGCGCCTCGATGGAGCTCCACCAAGGCCTGACCCGCTCCAAGAAGATCCGCACCATCCTGCCCCGCCACGAACAGGGCGGCGCCTTCATGGCGCACGGCTACGCGCGTTCGACCGGCAAGCCCGGCGTGTGCATGGCGACCTCCGGCCCCGGCGCGACGAACCTCGTCACCGCGATCGCCGACGCGCACATGGACAGCATCCCGCTGATCTGCATCACCGGCCAGGTCTACCAGCAGTTCATCGGTCGCGCCGCCTTCCAGGAAACCGACTTCTACGGCATGACCCTGCCGATCGTGAAGCACTCCTTCCTCGTCCTCGATTACAACGAGCTGCCGAGCATCATGTACAAGGCCTTCAAGATCGCGACGACCGGCCGCCCCGGCCCCGTGGTCATCGACATCCCGAAGGACATCCAGCAGCACGAGTGGGTCCCCGTCTTCCCGAAGAATCCGGACGACGTCTCCATCCCCGGCCTGCCGACGCCTCCGAAGTGCGCCGACGCCGAGCTGGAGCAGGTCCTGCGCCTCATCGAGACCGCCAAGCAGCCCGCGCTCTACATCGGCGGCGGCATCCTTTCCGGCGACGCCCACAAGGAGCTCCGCGCCTTCGCCGAAGCCACCGGCATCCCCGTCGCTTCCACGCTGATGGGCCTCGGCGCCTTCCCCTGCGA
>JBDKKH010000061.1:0-3519 GCA_039796215.1 Verrucomicrobiota bacterium | reverse complement strand
AAGCCGAGTTTGACCCCGTATTTCTTAAGGAATTCTTCGCCATGACGCTTACGGAGCTCCATCACCGGCGCCATGTTGACCTCGTTGAAGGTGGTCAGCATGGCCGTCTCCGACTTGGCCTGGACCAGACGCTCGGCGATCTTGCGGCGAAGCGGGGACATGCGCTTGCGGGAGGTGCGGCCGTCGCGCGAGGGGATGGTTACGGCCGGTGCGGGGGCGGCCGGAGTAGCTGAGGTCGCCGCGGGGGCGACGGCGCGGATGGGAGCCTGACCGGAAAGGGCGGCTAGCATGTCGCCCTTGGTGACGCGGCCGGCCTTGCCCGAGCCTTCCAGCGCGGCCGGATCGAGACCCGTCTCAGCGGAGAGACGACGGACAGCGGGGGAGACTTCTGCGGCGGCGCCCGATTTCGCGATGGCTTTAACCGGGGCGGCCGGCTTGGCGGCTGCAGTGGCAGGTGCGTCGGACGCAGAGGGCTTGGCGGTAGCGACGGTCGGAGCGGCCTGCGTCGCGGGAGGGTTGCCGGCGGCGCCCGCAGCGATCGTAGCCACCACTTGACCGACGACCACGTCGGTGCCGGCGTTGACGGTGATGGTGATCTGACCGTCCACTTCGGCCGTACCTTCGGAGGTCACCTTATCGGTCTCGTAGGAGAAGAGCGGCTGTCCTTTGCGGACCGCGTCGCCGGATTTGACCAGCCAAGCAGCCAGAAGGCCACCGGTGATCGATTCGCCCATGGGAGGTATTTTGACTTCGACGGCCATGAAAGTAGGATGACCAACCATTGAAGCCATTCTGGCCTGTTTCAACGGGGAAATGACCCTCAAATGAAGCCTTTACGGGCGTCAGAGGGGTAGTAGCAGGACAATCTTCCCGGAGTAAGGATACTACTGAGAACTATTAGGCGCTGAATGCTTGGCGGATCACGTCGGCTTGCTCGATGCGGTGCACAGCCAGGGAGCCTACGGCCGGGGAAGCCGCCGCGTCTCGTCCCGCATAGACAGGGCGGATGCCGATAGCTGCTTCGATCTGCTCGCTCACGAAAGGCCAGCCGCCCATGTTCTTCGGTTCGTCCTGCACCCAGACGACCTTCCCGGGCGAACCAGCGGCGGCGTGCAGCTTAACCAACGACGCGTGGTCGAAGGGATAGAACTGCTCGACACGCAAAAGGGTGGTGGCGGTGTCCTTACGCGCGGCGCGTTCGGCTTCGAGCTCGTAGTAGACCTTGCCTGAGCAGAGAAGCAGACGTTCGGTGCGGGCGGACGGGGTCGCGTCGCCCAGGATCGCCTGGAAGCGACCTTGGGTGAAGTCGCCCAGGTTGCTGACGCAGGACTTGTGGCGCAAGAGGCTCTTCGGCGTCATCACGACGAGGGGCTTGCGAAACTCCGACTTGACCTGACGGCGCAGGGCGTGGAAGAGCTGGGCCGGCGTGGAAGGCTGGACGACCTGGAGATTGTTCTCGGCGCAGAGCTGGAGGAAACGTTCGAGGCGGGCCGAGGAGTGCTCGGGGCCTTGGCCTTCGTAGCCATGCGGCAGCAGCAGCACGAGTCCGCTGGTCTGACCCCACTTCGATTCGGCGGAAGCGATGAACTGGTCGATCATGATCTGCGCGCCGTTGGCGAAGTCACCGAACTGGGCTTCCCAGATCACGAGCGAGTCGGGGGCTTCGAGCGAGTATCCGTAATCGAAGCCGAGCACGGCGTACTCGGAGAGCGAGGAGTTCACCAGTTCGATCTCGGCGCCGGCGATGGAACCGAGCGGGCAATACTCCGCGTCGTTGGAAGGGTCGTGCAAGACCGCATGGCGATGGGAGAACGTCCCGCGCTCGCAGTCCTGGCCGGAAATGCGGATCGGGTAGCCTTCCGCCAGCAGGGAGGCGAAGGCGAGGCCTTCGCCGAGGCTCCAGTCGATGTTCGCACCGGCCTTGTAGGCTTCGGCCTTGGCGTCGAGAAGCCGCTTGATCTTCGGATTGGGGGCGAAGTCGGGCGGAGTCTGCCAGAGGACGGGCGCGACCTTGTCGAGCAGCTCGCGCGGCGCGGAAGTGTCGACGTGATGCTCGTAGGCGGAACGGAAGGGGCGGACGCCGACGGGGTTCTGCCTGCGGGCTTCGACCTCGACGGCGAGGGTGGCCTGCGCCCGCTCCTGGGCGGCGTTCAGCAGGATGTCGAACTCCGTGCGCAGGCTGATCAGCTCCCCGTCGGGGGCCGAGCCGGCTTCGGTGAGGCGGGAAGCATAGAGCTCGGAGACCGAAGGATGATTCGAGATCTCGCGGTAAAGGACCGGCTGGGTGAACGCAGGCTCGTCGGTCTCGTTGTGACCGTAGCGGCGATAACAGACGATGTCGACGACGGCGTCCGCGCCGAATTTCTGACGATACTCCAAGGCCAGCTCGGTGGCCAGGATGACGGCGTCGGGGTCGTCGCCGTTGGCGTGGAAGATCGGCGCCTCGACGAACTTGGCGATCTCGGTGCAATGGCGCCCGGAACGGGCCTCGTCGGGGTTCGTCGTGAAACCGACCTGGTTGTTGGTCACGAGATGCAGGGTGCCGCCGACCTGGTAGCCCTTGAGGGCTCCGAGGTTCAACGTTTCCATCACCACGCCCTGGCCGGCGAAGGCCGCGTCGCCATGGACGAGGATCGGCAGGACTTTGGCGCGATCGGCGCCGCCTTGCAGGTCGACCAGCGCGCGGGCGCGGCCGAGCACGACCGGATTGACGGCCTCGAGGTGGCTGGGGTTGTAAGCCAAGGTGACGCCGATCTCCTTGCCGTCGACGGTACGCGCGCCGGCGTAGCCAAGGTGGTATTTGACGTCGCCGTCACCGTGCGTGGTGTCGGGAAGATGGTTCTCGGAGAAGGCGCCGAAGAGGACCTCGGGCTTCTTGCCGCAGACGTTGACGAGCACGTTGAGGCGGCCGCGGTGGGCCATGCCGATCACGAGGTCGCCGACGCCCAGCGACGGCGCGCGTTTGATGATCTGGTCGAAAGCAGCGAGGGCCACTTCGCCGCCTTCGACGGAGAAGCGCTTGGCGCCGACGAACGTCTTGTGAAGGAACCGCTCGAACTGTTCGGCCTGGACGATGGAACGCAGGAAACGGCGCCGATCGGCGGCGTCATAGGCCGGACGGAGGCCCGTGGCTTCGGCCTTCTCCTGGAGCCAGCGACGACGTTCGCCGTCCTGAATGTGCGAGAATTCCACCCCGATCGGACCGCAGTAGGTCGACTTGAGCTTCGCGAGGATCTCGCTCAACGGCAGGTTCTGACCGCCGAGGAAGTCGCCGGTGAAGAAGACCCGGTCGGGCGCGATGCCGTCCAGGCCGAGGAACTTGTCCGTCAGTTCGAAATGAGGGAAGGGCTCGGCGAGTGGGTTGGTGCGGGCCTGCAGGTGACCCAGCAAGCGATAGGCTTGGATGGCGGCCAGGACCTTCCATTGCGACTGAGTGTCGGCCGGCGCGCCCGTCCCGGCAGGCGCCCCCTTGGCGGGCTTCGGCGGCAGGCTCAAGCCGAGCTCGAATCCCTCGAAGAA
>JBDKKH010000060.1:0-2509 GCA_039796215.1 Verrucomicrobiota bacterium | reverse complement strand
GCCGGTGCCGATCGGCACCGTGCCGATCTACCAGGCGCTGGAAAAAGTCGACGGCAAGGCCGAGGAGCTGACCTGGGAAATCTACCGCGACACCTTGATCGAACAGGCTGAGCAGGGCGTCGATTACTTCACGATCCACGCCGGCGTCCGCCTGGCCTACATCCCGATGACCGCCCGTCGCGTCACCGGCATCGTCTCCCGCGGCGGCTCGATCATGGCCAAATGGTGCCTCTCGCACCACAAGGAGAACTTCCTCTACACGCATTGGGACGACATCTGCGACATCATGGCCGCCTATGACGTCAGCTTCTCGATCGGCGACGGCCTACGTCCCGGCTCGATCGCCGACGCCAACGACGAGGCCCAGTTCGCGGAGCTCAAGACGCAGGGCGAGCTGACCAAGCGCGCCTGGGACCGCGGGGTGCAGGTCATGAACGAGGGCCCCGGTCACGTGCCGATGCACATGATCAAGGAGAACATGGACAAGCAGCTGGAGTGGTGCCATGAGGCCCCTTTCTATACGCTCGGACCCCTCACGACCGATATCGCCCCGGGCTACGACCATATCACGTCCGCCATCGGCGCCGCGATGATCGGTTGGTACGGCACCGCGATGCTCTGCTACGTCACCCCTAAGGAGCACCTCGGCCTGCCGAACAAGAACGACGTCCGCGAAGGCGTCATCGCCTACAAGATCGCCGCGCATGCGGCCGATCTCGCCAAAGGCCATCCGGCCGCGCAGATCCGCGACAACGCTCTTTCGAAGGCTCGTTTCGAGTTCCGCTGGCCCGACCAGTTCGCCTTGGCCCTCGATCCGGAGCGCGCCCAGGAGTACCACGACGAGACCCTGCCGCAGGAGTCCGCCAAGACGGCGCATTTCTGCTCCATGTGCGGCCCGAATTTCTGCTCCATGCGTATCTCGGACGACATCCGTAAGTTCGCCGACGCCCAAGGCGTCTCCGAGGCCGAGGCTCTCGCCAAGGGCATGGAAGAGAAGTCGAAGGAGTTCCGGGAAAAAGGCGGGGAGATCTATCAGTGATGGGCGAGGGGGGGTAGCGGTCGGCGGTCAGGAGCAAATACTAACCCTGACCGTCTTGCCGCGTCACCCTCTGCTTATCCACGGTCTCCGGTCGTGTCAGCAGGACCCCTCCCGAGCCACAGCTTCCAACCGCCAACCGCTTTGTCATCTTCCAAACAATCCGCCACCGCGTGGTACGACTCGCCGTTGTATTACGACATGGTCTACGCGGACTATACGCCGAAGGAGACGCGTTTCATCGAAGGTATCATGAAGCGGCATGGGCCGGCGTTGGACGGCCCGATGCGCGTGTTCGAACCGGCCTGCGGTTCGGGTCGCCTGCTCGAATCCCTCGCCGCCCGCGGCCACGTCGTCCATGGATTCGACCTCAACAAGCACCAGGTCGCTTTCGCCAAGGCGCGCCTGAAGGCCAGGGGATTGAAGGGCAGGGTCTGGCGCGACCGGCTGCAGGACTTCACGGTCCCGAAGGGAGCCCGTTATGACCTCGCCCACTGCTTCGTCAGCACTTTCAAATACGTCGACACCGAAGCCGGCGCGCTCGGCGCTTTGCGGCGGATGTCCGCGGCGCTCCGTCCAGGCGGACTCCTGCTGCTCGGACTTCACCTGACCGACTACAAGAACAGCCCGCCCGATCATGAGCGCTGGATCGGTCGCAAGCCGGGCATCCGCGTGGTCAGCGACACCTGGTCCGCCCCCGCCGATCGCAAGTCACGCACCGAGGCGATGCGTACCCGGATGCGCATCACCGAGAAGGGAAAGACCCGGATCGAGGAGACCCTCTGGGACTTCCGGACCTACTCCCCGTCGGAATTGAAGTCACTGTTGGCCAAGGTGCCGTCCCTTCGGCTGGTGGCCTGCCACGATTTCCACTACGATCTGGGTTCCACCCGGAAGATCGACCTGGCGTACTCGGATGTGCTGCTGGTGCTGCGTAAGTCCTGAGCTACGGGCCGCGTCGCCTTAGATCCGCTTCATCACCGACTTCGCGATCCCTTGGATCGTCAGGGAGGTGGAGGGGATGAGGTCGGGGTAATGGGCGTTCTCGGCCTTGAGGTAGACCTTGGAGCCTTGCTTGATAAGGCGCTTGAGGGTCGTCTCGCCGTCGATGAGCGCGGCGACGATGTCCCCGTGCTTCGGCGTACCGGGTTCGACGATGACCGTGTCGCCGTCGTTGATGTCGGCGTCGATCATGGAGTCGCCGCGGACGCGCAGGGCGAAGGACTCCGGTGCGCGGCGGCGGGAGTTCGGGGAGAGGGGGACCTGCATGGAGTCGAGGACTCCGGATGATTCCGTGTAGTCAGGAAAGCCGGCCGCGATCGCACCGGCGAATTTGACGTTTTCGAAAGCGATGGCGTCGTCGCCAGGGCCTTCGTAACGGATGACGGTCTCGGACGTGTCGGCGATGACTTCGGGGACGATCTTATAGGCGCGGGCGGCGCCCGGGATCCGCTGAAGGACGCCCTTGCGTTC
>JBDKKH010000059.1:0-4347 GCA_039796215.1 Verrucomicrobiota bacterium | reverse complement strand
CGCGACGGACGATCGACACCTCCTCGACGCGGTCCTGACCGACGTCGCCGACCCAGAGATCGCCAGTCAGACGATCAAAGCTGAACCGCCACGGCTCGCGGAATCCGAACGCCCAGATCTCGGGCCGCACGCCGGTGACGCCGCGGAACGGGTTGTCGGACGGGACGGCGTAGGCGAGGTCGGACCCGGGGTCGGCGTGGTCCACGTCGATGCGCAGGATCTTGGCGAGATCCAGCGTCAGGTCCTGCCCGTGGCCCTGCGGGTCCTGCTGGGGACCGGTGTCACCCATCGCGATGTAGAGGAATCCGTCCGGCCCGAAACCGAGACAGCCGCCGCTGTGATCCTGCGTGGTGCTGGTCACGCTCCAGAGACGACGTTCCGGGTTTCCGGAGTCGGAGCGCAGATCGGCGGCGGCGGTGCGTTCGGCCACGGTGGTCACGATCCTGCCGCCTTCGAAGACCTGATGCTTCACGAAGTAGCGGCGGTTCTCGCGGAACTTGGGATGGAACGCGACGCCGAGCAGGCCGTTGGGTCCGCGCTCATTGAAGATGTCCTTCGACAGGTCGGCGAAGAGCGTCTTGGTTTCGTTCGTCCCCCACTTTTCGAGCAGCCAGAGTTTCCCTGCCTGGTGCCCGGCGAGAAAAGTGTTCGGGGAACCAGGGAGCTGGCCGCACCACACCAGTCCGGAGCGAACGTCGCCGGGTTTCTGCACGAAGGCGTGGGGAAAACGCAGTGGCTCGCTGAAGAGCGGGCGCAACGTGACGGGCTTGGCCAGCTCGGGAATCGTCGACGGCATGCCGCGGTTTCCGGTGAGGGCGGACTCGGGCTGCTTCAGGGTGACGAGGTATTCGACCAGGTCGGCAAACTCCTGCAGGGACATCCCGGTGTGAAGTCCTTCGGGCATGAGCGACTCGGCCGTCCCGCGCTGTTCCTGGATGTCCGACCGGGCGAAAAGGGTGTGCTTGCCATCGGCGCCCATGAGGTCGAGTCCGCCGTCCGGCGAAGCCTTGATGATGCCCTGAAACTGTTCGCCGGACTTTGTCTCGACCATCGTCGTTCCATAGCCGACGGCTATCGTGGCCGAGGGCTCGAGGATGGCCTGGATCAATTCGCGCCGGGGAAACTTGTCGCCCACCGCCAGCAGATCGGGCCCGGCCTTGCTGCCCGTGCCATCGATCGAATGGCACTTCACGCAGGCGGCACGGGTTTCGTCCTGAAACAACTGGCGGCCGCGTTCCGGGTTCCCTTCGCGCCCCATGGCGAAGTCGCGGTAGACCCGCAACAGCCGCACGGGATCCGTCTGCGCGGGCGGAGGAGTCTGCCCGGTCGCGTGGCCGGGACTGGCGAGGCTTAGGAGGCCGGCAAGGGCAAGAACGGCTGGGATGGGTTTTTCCGGCATCGGGAGTGGATGTGGCGTGGGCAATATGAAGGGGCCGTTTTCCCCTGGCGAGCTCCGGAAGGGGAACCGGGCCTGACCGTGACGGTTCAGTCCGACCAGGAAAAGTGCCTCCCGATCTGCCGCCGATCGAGCAACAAAAAGCAACCTGCCCGGCCTCCTTCGACGCCTGACTTTCGCCCCATTGATTCGTGTGGCTTCGTGTCCATTCGTGGTTCGCACCGTTTTCACGCGCTGGGCTGCGGCTTAACACTTGTTCCATCGCAGCAGGAGGGCCATCGTCCGCGACACTGTGACGCGGCCCATTCCCAATGGTCGAAGCGGGTCATCCGCAGCCCTCGCCCGGCTGGCCGGCGCGTGCATTTGGGCGACCGTCACACTGGCGGGCCGGGAGGCCGCTGCGGGTTCGAATCCGGTTCCGGCGAAGGTGAAAGCGGCTGTCGGCCAGTATTGCCTCGATTGCCATGACGGCGACGTCAGGAAGGGGAACCTCGACCTCGGGAAGATCCTCGCGGACGATCTGCAGCCACACTCCGCCGAATGGGAACGCGTCGTCCGCAAGCTCGCGGCGCGCCAGATGCCGCCCATCGGCAAGGACCGGCCGTCGGAGAATGGCTTCGAGAGCCTGGTGGCGGCGCTTGGTTCGTCGCTCGACAAGGCGGCGGCGAAGAACCCGAACCCCGGCCGCACAGACACGTTTCGCCGGCTCAACCGCACCGAATACAAGAACGCCATCCGCGATCTGCTCGGTCTCGAGATCGATGCGGCGGCGTTGCTGCCCAAGGACGACGCGAGCCACGGCTTCGACAACGTGACCGTCGGCGACCTCTCGCCGACCCTGCTGAACCGCTACATCTCCGCCGCCGAAAAGATCAGCCGCCTCGCCGTGGGTGCGCCGATGAACAAACCGAACGGCGACACCTTCCGCCTGAAGCCGGACCGCACGCAGGAGGAACACGTCGAAGGCCTTCCGTTTGGCACGCGGGGAGGCGCGCTGATCCGCCACACGTTTCCCCGGGACGGCGAGTATGAAGTCCAGATCCGCCTGACCCGCGATCGCAACGAAGAGGTGGAAGGCTTGCGCGAGGTTCACGAGCTTGAAGTCCTGCTGGACCGCGCGACGGCCGCGCAATTTACAGTGGCGCCACCCCAGGGCGACCGGAACTTCGAAAAGGTGGACGCGCATCTGAAGGCCCGCCTGTCCGTGAAGGCTGGTGCGCACGAGGTCGGCGTGACGTTCCTCAAGAACCCGTCTTCGCTGGTGGAGACCAAGCGCGAGCCCTATCAGGCCCGCTACAACATGCACCGGCATCCGCGGCTGACGCCCGCGGTCTACCAGGTCTCCATCACCGGTCCCTACGAGTCCAAGGAAGCCGGCGACACGTTGAGCCGCCGGAAGATCTTTGTGAGTTATCCGGCGAAGCCCGCCGACGAGGATGCGTGCGCCGAACGCATCCTGTCGGCCTTCGTGCGCAATGCCTACCGGCGTCCCGTGACGGGTACCGATCTGGCCAAGCCGCTGGAATTCTACCGCGAAGGCAAGGCGGCCAATGGCTTCGAGGCCGGCATTGGTTCGGCCTTGAGCGCCGTCCTCGTCAGTCCTGAGTTCCTCTTCCGGATCGAGCGCGATCCCGCCGACGTAGCCCCGACGACGGCCTACCCGATCAGCGACCTCGCCCTCGCGTCGCGTTTGTCGTTCTTCCTGTGGAGCAGCATTCCCGACGAAGAGCTTCTCGCCGCCGCCGAACGCGGTGAACTGCATCGGCCGAAGATTCTCGAGAAACAGGTGCGCCGGATGTTGGCCGATCCGCGTGCCGGCAGTCTGGTCGAGAACTTCGCCGCACAATGGCTCTACCTGCGGAACCTCGACTCCTTCACGCCGGATCTCCGGCTCTTCCCCGACTTCGACGACAATCTGCGCGAAGCCTTCCGCCGCGAAACGGAACTCCACTTTGAGGCGCTGCTGAAGGAGGACCGCAACGTCCTCGATCTGCTCAAGGCCGACCACACGTTCCTCAACGAGCGGCTGGCGAAGCACTACGGAATTCCCAACGTCTACGGCAGCCAGTTCCGCCGGGTGGCCCTCGGGACTGACAGTCATCGCGGCGGATTGCTCCGGCAGGGAAGCGTTCTGACGGTCACGTCCTACGCCACACGCACGTCGCCGGTGATCCGCGGTCATTGGATCCTTGGCAACTTGCTCGGAACCCCGCCGCCGCCGCCGCCCGCGAATGTTCCCAACCTGAAGGAAAACACCGTCTCGGGCTCGCTTCCGATGCGCGCCCGCCTGGCCGAACACCGCGCGAACACCGCGTGCGCGAGCTGCCACAACCTGATGGACCCGGTCGGTTTCTCGCTCGAGAACTTCGACGCCATCGGCCGCTGGCGGGTCGCGGAAGACGGCGTGCCCGTCGATGCCAGCGGCGGCTTTCCCGATGGCAGCAAGTTCACCGGCGTGGCTGGACTCGAAGACGGTCTGCTGAAACATCCGGAACTTTTCGTCGGAACGATGACCGAGAAGCTGCTCACCTTCGCACTGGGCCGCGGAGTCGAGGAGCACGACGCGCCGGCCGTCCGCAAGATCGTTCACGACGCCAAGGGCGACGGAAACCGCTTCTCTTCGGTCATCATCGGAATCGTCAACAGCACCCCGTTCACCATGAGGAAAACACTATGAGTTTCATCACCAAGAAGTTCATGCCGCGTCGGACTTTCCTGCGGGGAATGGGAGCCACCATGGCCTTGCCGCTGCTCGAGTCGATGGTGCCCGCCGCCACGCCGCTGGCGCAGACGGCCGCCAATCCCGTGCGCCGGCTCGGATTCGTCTTCATGCCGATGGGCTGCGACAACTCGCGCTGGACGCCGCCCGGCGACACGCTCGACGAACTGTCGCCGATCCTCGGTTCGCTCGCACCCCTGCGCGACAAGGTCTCCATCATTTCCAATCTGGA
>JBDKKH010000058.1:0-11457 GCA_039796215.1 Verrucomicrobiota bacterium | reverse complement strand
GGGGAGGGTGGGCGCAACCCCGCCCCTTCGCTCCGCCGACCAGGACGGTGAGCAAGACCAATAACTGACGTTTGCCCCGCACCTGCGGGCGCGGAATATTGGGTGCTTCTCCCTAAAGCCGGCCTCTCTTCAAAAATTCGTCAAAAATACCGACTGTGAATAAAGTTAATTTCCTAAGTGCCCAAATGTCAGTGCGTTGCATCTTAACACTACATTTAGTGGTGAAATAAAATTGCACCCCCTACATCTAGTATTTTACTTCCCGACATACCAATCACCTAGCGGCCTTCCCGGCCCCTACCTGAGCCCTTTTCCCCACTCTCCATCCATGGAATCCATCACGATCAAAGTAGGTCAGAAAACCTTCATCCTTGATAAGACCAAAGCCGAAGAAGCCTTCGCCAACAAGCGCGTCATCAACGGCCGAGAATCGATGTTCTTCAACATCCTCCCTCTGAAATATCAGTGGGCGTACGACCTCTACCGTACGATGAAGAACAACCATTGGGAGCCGGAGGACATCCCGATGCAGAAGGACTGCGAACAGTGGCGCGACCAGACCGGCCAGATCTCCGAGATCGACCGCTGGATCGTCAAGATGGCGATCGGTTATTTCTCCGCCGCGGAAGGCATCGTCGGCGACAACATCATCCACGTCGTCCGCGAGGTCGTCACCGCGCCTGAGCTCAAGCTCGTCCTGGGCCGCCACGCCCACGAGGAGAACATCCACGCCGACTCGCTCGTCTACATGATCTCGTCGCTCGGCATCAATCCGCACGAGTGCGAGGCGATGTTCGAGGACATCCCGACGATCGCCAAGAAGGCCGCCTTCGTCGTCAACAACTCCCGCGCGCTGCGCCGCAAGCTCGACCTCACCAAGCTCGAGGACAAGCAGGCGCTCGCCCATAACATCTTCCTCTTCGGTCAGTGCATGGAAGGCACCCAGTTCTACGGTCTCTTCGGCATGGTGCTCTCGCTCGCCCGCCAGAACAAGTTCCCGGGCATCGGCCAGATGTTCCGCTACACCCTGCGCGACGAGTCCAACCATATCGACCTCTTCCGCAACCTGCTCGCCGAGCTGGTGAAGGAGAATCCGGACATCTGGACGCCGGCCTTCAAGGAAGAGCTGCGTCAGCTCATGGCCAACGCCGTCTCCCTCGAGAAGGACTTCATCCGCGACTGCCTCCCCGTCAACGCCCTCGGCCTCTCCGCCAAGGAGTTCGAGCTGTACATCGACTTCATCGCCGACCGTCGTCTCCGTAACTGCGGCCTCGATCCGCTGGTCGCAGAGACCGTCAATCCTTTCCCTTGGCTCTCCGAGATGATGGACCTCAAGAAGGAGCAGAACTTCTTCGAAGGCCGCGTCACGGAATACCAGAAGCAAGGCGCCCTGGGCACCGTCAACGACGACGAACTCTGAGCACCTGCTGGCCAGATTCGGGCGTTACCCCCTTTGCGCCCGGTCTGGCATGATTCCTGTTCTTACCCCCTATCCGATCCGTCTGAAAATTCCCTGCGCCGGCCAACGCCGACGCGCCTTCCTCCTGTTTCCCTCTCCCTTCCACCCGTCCTCCCTCCATTTTCCCAGCAATGAAATCCGAACTCCCTTTCTTCCGCGAAGACCTCGCCCTCAAGAACGCCGTCCGCTCTCCCGCCGACGCCAAGCCCCGCTTCAACTGGCGTGAGTCACTGCCTGCGGGCGCCGCCCCGGCGTCCGGCGGCCTCGACGCCGCCCAGATCGCCGACATCGTCGGCGCGGCCCTGACCGACCTCCTCGTCGCCCGGCAGGAGCAGGACATCTTCACCGAATCCAACCGCCAGTTCGTGGCCGCCGTCGCCAGCGACGTCGTGCGCGTGCTCTCCCAGTCCGGTGTCCAGGTCGGCGAAGGCCTCGTGATGCAGGCCATCGAAGACGCGCTCGTGCGCTATAATCGCCACGACGTGGCGAAGAGCCTTCTGTTCTCCCGGGTCGTCGACGTCACCCCGGCCGACCCCCTCGCCATCACGACCCGCCTGATGCGCCGCAACGGTCAGGTGGTGCCTTGGCTCCCCAATAAGATCACGACCGCCGTCCGCATGGCGTTCCTTTCGCTCGAGCAGGACCCAGCGCCCTGCGAGCGGGTCACCGCCGCGGTCACCCGCCGCGTCGCCGACCTCGGCCAGACGATCATCGGCATCGAGGAGGTCCAGGACCTCGTCCAGGAGGAGCTGATGCGCCAGGGGCACTACAAGGTCGCCCAGAACTACATCCTCTACCGCGCCTACCGCGCCCGCCGTCGCGAGGAGATCGCCACCCTGCCGCCCGTCGTCGACGACCGCCAGGAGTCGATGCTGCTCGTAAAGAACACGGACGGTTCGACCTACCTCTGGAACGGCGAGGAGCTCCGCAAGCGCATCGCCTTCGCCGCCACCGGCCTCGAGCTGGTCCGCACCCCGGAGCAGATCGAAGCCGAACTGCGCCGCGGGCTTTACAACGAGATCACCGAGGCCGACCTCCGCAAGAGCATCGAGCTCAACGCCAAGAGCCTCGTCGAAGTCGACGCGGACTTCGCCAAGTTCGCCGCCCGCATCTGTCTTTCCTACACTTATGAGGAAGTGCTCGGCTGGAACATCGTCCGCGACGGCGTCGCGCAGCTCAAGGAGTTCCATCGGGCGAAGTTCGCCGCTTACATCGAGCGGGGCATCTCCATCGGCCGTCTCTCGCCCGACCTCCGCAAATACGATCTCGCGAAACTCGCCGCCGCCCTCGATCCGATGGCCGACCTCGATTTCGAGCTCCTCGGCGTCCAGACGATGTACGACCGCTACCTCATCATCGATAAGACGGTCAAGCCCGCCCGCCGCCTCGAGACGCCGCAGTTCTTCTGGATGCGCGTCGCGATGGGCCTCTTCCTCCGCGAGGAGAAGAACCGCGAGGATTGGGTCATCCGTCTTCACGCGCTCTACAAGTCCCGCCGCTTCTGCAGCTCGACGCCGACGCTCTTCAATTCCGGCACGCTCCACAGCCAGCTCTCTTCGTGCTACCTCTACCAGGTCAACGACACCATCGAGTCCATCATGATCCGCGGCATCGCGGAGAACGCCTTCCTTTCCAAGTGGGCGGGCGGCCTCGGCGGCTCGTGGACCTCGGTCCGCGGCACCGGTTCCTACATCAAGGGCACCAACGGCGAATCCCAGGGCATCATCCCTTTCCTCAAGCTGCACAATGACCAGCTCGTCGCCGTCAACCAGGGCGGCAAGCGTCGCGGTTCGGGCTGCGCCTACCTCGAGACCTGGCACAACGACATCGAGGACTTCCTCGAGCTCCGCAAGAACACCGGCGACGACCGTCGCCGCACGCACGACATGAACACGGCGAACTGGATCCCCGACCTGTTCATGAAGCGCCTCAAGAACCGCCAGAACTGGACGCTCTTCCTTTCCAACGAGACCCCCGACCTTCACGAGACCTTCGGCGCCGACTTCGAGAAGCGCTACGTCGCCTACGAGGCCCGCGCCAAGAAGGGCGAGATCTTCGGCAAGGAGATGCCCGCCATCGAGCTCTGGAAGAAGATGCTGGGGATGATCTTCGAGACCGGCCATCCGTGGATCACCTTCAAGGACCCGTGCAACGTCCGTTCGCCGCAGGACCATGTCGGCGTCATCCACTCCTCCAATCTCTGCACCGAGATCACGCTCAACACGAGCGCCGAGGAGACCGCGGTCTGCAACCTGGGCTCCGTCGTCCTCGACTCGCACCTCAAGGCCGACGGCAGCATCGATCATGCGATGCTCCGTGAGACCGTCACGGTCGCCGTCCGCGCCCTCGACAATGTCATCGACATCAACTTCTACCCGACCAAGGCCGCCGAGGTCTCCAATCTCCGCCACCGCCCGGTCGGCATGGGCGTGATGGGTCTCCAGGACTGCCTCTACCGCCGCGACATCTCCTTCGCCTCCGAGGCCGCCGTCGAGTTCAACGATGAGATCATGGAGGCCGTGGCGTACTACGCCTACGACACCTCCGCCGACCTCGCCGCCGAACGCGGCACCTACAGTTCCTACAAGGGCTCGAAGTGGGACCGCGGCCTCCTGCCGCAGGACACCATCGACGTCCTCGAGAAGGAGCGCGGCGAGCCGATCGAGGTCAAGCGCGGAGGCCGCATGGACTGGGCTCCGGTCCGCGCCAAGATCGCCAAGAGCGGCATGCGCAACTCCAACGTCCTCGCCATCGCACCGACCGCCACGATCTCCAACATCGTCGGAAGCTCGCCGTGCATCGAGCCGACCTACAAGAACCTCTTCGTGAAGAGCAACCTTTCCGGCGAGTTCACCGAACTCAACGGCTACCTGGTGCGCGACCTCAAGAAGCTGGGTCTCTGGAATCAGGACATGATGCAGCAGGTCAAGTACTTCGACGGCGAGCTCAAGGACATCGCGGAGATCCCGCAGGCCGTCAAAGACAAGTACCTGACCGCCTTCACGATCGAGAACAAGTGGCTGATCGACGCCGCCGCCCGCCGCCAGAAATGGATCGACCAAGCGCAGTCGCTCAACCTCTTCCTGCCGACCCCGGACCTGAAGATGCTCTCGCACATGTACCAGTACGCCTGGCGTACCGGCCTCAAGACGACCTATTACCTCCGCACCCTCGGCGCTTCCAACATCGAGAAGGCCACCGTCGAGAAGGCTCCCAAGGCCGAGAAGAAGGAATACACCGCCGAAGAGAAGAACGCCTGCTCGATCGAGGCCATGCGCAACGGTGGAACCTGCGAGGCCTGCCAATAGGTCGGACTATCGAGTTCCGAGCATAGAGTGTCGGTGGGTTGAAAAGGGCGTCCTTGCGGACGCCCTTCTTGTTTGGGTGGCGGCGGCACCGCGTGCTGCCTTGGTTGTCCGTTCCGTCTTGATGCAGGGGAGACCTGAGACCGGATCGGATGCTGCGGTCATATGGCCCAGGCCGATCATGCGGTCTCCGGTTTCCCTGGGGATTTATATCCTGAGCCCTGGGTAGGGTTGAGCGGCCTCGCTCGATCGCGGCTGGCCGGGCCGGTCGGCCCTGCCTCAAGGCGAGCGCTCCCCGGATGCTCCATGCTCCGCCCCTTCTTGTCCTCTTGTCCTCTTATCCTCCGACCCTCTATCTTCTCCCTATGTCCGACCTCCTCACTTCCGCCGGCACCGTCCGCGTCCTGACCCGCGAGGAATCCTTCGCCGACCTGGCCGCCCGCATCAACGCCCTCGCCGCCCGCGGGCCGGCCTCCGTCGGGCTCAGCGGCGGCTCCACGCCCAAGGCCTTCTACGCCTGGGCGGTCGGCGCCGGCGCTCTCACGGCCGAAGCCATCGCCAACATCGACTGGCATGTGAGCGATGAGCGCTGCGTGCCTTTGTCGTCGGATGATTCCAACTTCGGTCACGCCGTCCGCGGCATGCTGGACGCGCTGGGCGTGCCCTCGGAGCGTCGCTTTCCCTGGCCCGTCGACCTGGCCCCGGCCGCCGCGGCGGCCGCCTACGAGGCCTCCTGGTCTCGTCGCTCCCCGGCCAAGGTTTTCGACCTTTGCGTGCTCGGCTTGGGCGACGACAGTCACATCGCCTCGCTCTGGCCGGCGTGTCCGCTCATCGGTCAGGCCGCCGGCCCGCGTTTCACGGCCACGGAATGGCCCGGCCGCGGCTGGCGTCTGACCATCACCGAAGCCGGGCTCGCTCAGTGCGGGTCGATCGTCGTGCTCGTCAACGGCGTCGCCAAGGCGCCGGCGCTGTACGAGATCGTCCGAGGGCCCTTCGCTCCCGCCAGGCACCCCGGCCAGGTCTTGCGGGCCTTCGCTCCGCGCGTCACCTGGCTGGCCGATCTCGCCGCCGCCTCCCGGCTTTGAGCGGGCCGGTGTCCGCGTTCCGCCATATTCCGTGAAGAGCGGGCTTGCGGGCTTCGGCTCTTCTCAGACTCTGTGAAGCGTGCAGACACTCATCCAAGGTGCGGGTATCTTCATCTGGCCGCTCGGCCTTTGTTCGTTGCTTGCCGTCTTCCTGGCCATCGAGCGGGCCCTCGCCCTGCGGGCCGCGATCGTCGTCCCGGACGCGGTCCTGAAGGCCGTCCTCACCGGCCAGCTCGATCAGGTAGGCCCTGACGACGGTGCCTCGGTGGCCGGTCGCTTGGTGCAGCGCTGGAAGGACGGCGCCTCGGGCGAGACGCTCAAGGCCTGGGCCCGCCACGAGCTGTCCCGTCTGCAGCGCGGGCTGCACCTGCTCGACAGCGTGGTCGCCGCCGCTCCGTTGCTCGGCCTGCTGGGCACGGTCGCCGGCCTCGCCACGCTTTTCCCCGAACAGGGGCTGCCCGACTCGCAGACGCTCGCCCGCGGCGTCGGCCTCGCCCTCAGCACCACGATGATCGGCCTCTGCATCGCGATCCCCGCGCTGGTGGCCGCGAATTGGCTCGGCCGCCGGCTGGAAGTGCTGTCCTCGCGCGTCGACGTGCTGGTCGAGGCGCTTGAGGCCCGTCGCCGATGAGCCTCATCGTCCCGCGCCGCCGCCGCGCCGACATCAACGTGGTGCCCCTCATCGACGTGATGGTGGTGCTGGTGTTCTTCCTGCTGCTCAGCGGCCGCTTCGACCAGACCCGCACGATGGGCATCATCCCGCCGGCCGCGGCCGCCGGAGCCGAGAGTCCCGCCCCGCCCGCCCTCGTCGTCGGCGTCGACCGCGACGGCAAGTTCTACCTCGAAGGAAAAGAGATCGCCGCGGCGGCGCTCGCGCCGGCGCTCGTCGACCACGCGCTGAAGGCGCCCGGCGGCGAAGTCGTGATCATCGCCGACGAACGCTCCCTGACCGGCGCCGCCGTGCGCGCTCTCGACGCCGTCGCGAAGGCCGGCCTGAAGCCGCGCCTGCAGACCCGTCAGCCGCGCTGACCCTCTGCGTATGACCGCCCGCCCCGCCGAAGCCCTCCGCCTCCTCGAGGCTTATTCGCAAGCCCATGGCGTCTCCGGACACGAGGAGGCCGTGCGCGCTCTCTTCGTGCAGGAACTGCGCGGTCGCTCGTTCGCGACCGACGGCCTGGGGGGCGTGCTCGCTTCGCCGGCGGTCGCCGCCCCCGGCCCGCGCCTGGTGCTGACCGCGCACATGGATGAGGTCGGCTTCCTCGTCCAGGCCGTCACCCATGACGGGTTCCTGCGGCTCGTGCCCGTCGGCGGCTGGCCTGACGGCGTGCTTGCCGCCCAGCGTCTGCGCATCTGGTCGCGCTCCGCGCGGCGTGAATTCATCGGCGTCGTGGCCGCGCTTCCGCCCCATCAGGGCGGCGCGCAGGCCGTTTCGCCCGACAAGGTGCTCGTCGACATCGGCGCGCGTTCCGCCGAGGCCGTCGCCCGTCTGGGCATCCGCCCCGGCGACCCTGTCGCTCCCGACGGGCCGTTCACTGCTCTTGCCGAACCGGGCAGCTATGCCGGAAAGGCTTTCGACAATCGCGCCGGCATGGCCGCGCTGACGCTCGCCACGCGCGAACTCGACCGCTCCGCCTTGCCTTGCCTGCTGCTGGCGGTCGCGACGGCGCAGGAGGAGGTCGGCTGCCGTGGCGCGGTCGTCGCCGCGCGGCTCGCCCGGCCCGACGTGGTGATCGTCCTCGAGGGTCCGCCGGCCGACGATTTGCCCGGCCTTGCTCCCTTCGGCGAACAGCAGGGCGCGCTCGGCGGCGGCGTCCAGGTGCGCGCCTATGATCCGACGGCCATCATGAACCCCCGCCTCGTCGATCTCGCCCTCGAGGTCGCGGCGGAGAAGGGCATCCCTTGCCAGCTCGCGGTCCGGCGAACGGGCGGCACGGACGCGCGCTCCTTCCAGGCGCATGAGCTGGGCGTGCCGGTCATCGTGCTCGGCGTGCCCGCGCGCTATATCCACACGCATAACGCCGTCATCGACGTCGCGGACCTGCAGGCGTGCGTCGACCTGGCCGTGGCCCTGGTCCGCCGGCTCGACGCGCCGACGGTCAAGGCCCTGACGCAGTATCTGTGAGCGGCGTCGCCTGTCGGCTGAAGGTGAAAGCCGTCCCCGGCGCTTCGCGTACGGAGGTCGTCGGCCGCCTAGGCGAAGCCTTGAAGATCCGCGTCGCCGCGCCGCCTGAAGGTGGCCAGGCCAACCGCGCGATCCTCGTCCTGCTCGCCGCACGGCTCCGCCTGCCCGCCGCCGACGTGACCCTCGTCTCCGGGGCCGCTTCGCCCGCCAAGGTCGTCGCGCTCCGGGGCCTCACGGCCGAGCAGGCCTGGTCGCGTCTTCTCGGTTGAATTCGCACAATCCGCTTGAGAGGGGAGGGGCCTCCGCTGACAGTAGGCCCATGTGTGCGGACAAGAAACCCGCCTCGGCTTCCGGCAAGGAAGGCTTCGAGGCCGAACTCAAGCAGCTCGAGCAGCTCGTCGAGTCCCTCGAGTCCGGCGATGTCTCGCTCGACGCGCTCGTCGCGAAGTATGAGGAAGGCATGCGCCTCCTGAAGTCCTGCCAGAAGTCGCTCGAGGCCGCCGAACTGCGCATCGAGCAGCTGGGCAAGCGCGGCGAAGACTCGCAGGGCTGATGTCACTCCTCGCGTCCATCCGCGGCCCGGCCGACGTCAAGGCCCTCGCGCCCGAGCAGCTTCCGCTCCTCGCGCAGGAGATCCGTGAGCGCCTCGTGACCGTCACCGCGAAGAACGGCGGCCACGTGGGGCCCAACCTCGGTGTGGTCGAACTCTCGATCGCGCTGCACCGCGTCTTCGGCACCCCGCAGGACAAGTTCGTCTTCGACGTGGCCCACCAGGGCTACGTGCACAAGCTCCTCACCGGCCGCAACGGCGCCGACTTCGACGGCATCCGCACGACCGGTGGCCTGAGCGGCTTCCTTAACCGCGAGGAGAGCCTGCACGACGTCTTCGGCGCCGGTCACGCCGGCACGGCGCTCTCCGCCGCCGTCGGCCTCGCCAACGCCCGCGACCGCCTCGGCGAGGACTCGCACGTGGTCGCCCTGATCGGCGACGCGGCCCTCACCTGCGGCGTCACGATGGAGGCGCTCAACAACGCCGCGAAATCGACCAAGCGCCTGGTCATCGTGCTCAATGACAACGAGTGGTCCATCGACCGCAACGTCGGCGCGGTCGCCGACATCCTGAGCCGCCTGATCGTCACGCGTCCTTACAACAACTCCCAGCAGGGTCTGAAGCGCTTCCTCGGCCGGACCCGGGTCGGCACCAAGGTCCTGGACTTCGGCCGCAGCTTCAAGCGACATGTGAAGAACTGGTTCACGCATAGCTCCTCGCTGTTCGAGCAGTATGGCGTGCGTTACGTCGGCCCGATCGACGGCCATGACCTCGGCGCGCTCGAGCGTTACCTGAATTTCTGCAAGGACTCCCAAGGTCCGATTCTTCTGCACGTACGCACCGAGAAGGGTCGCGGCCTCGGCGCGGCGCTCAAGAATCCGGAGAAATTCCACGGCACGGGCGCCTTCGATCCGGAGACCGGCGACTCCCTCGCTTCCGGCGCGCCCGGCGCCCCGAAGGCCTGGCAGGACGTCTTCGGCGCGCTGCTGCTCCGCGAGGCCAAGGCCGACTCCCGCGTGGTCGGCATCACCGCCGCGATGCCTTCGGGTACAGGCCTCAACCAGCTCAAGAAGGAGCTGCCCGCGCAGTATCACGACGTAGGCATCGCCGAGGAACACGCCGCGCTCTTCGCCGCCGGAATCGCCGCCCGCGACCTCCGTCCGGTCTGCGCGATCTACTCCACTTTCATGCAGCGCGCCTATGACATGGTCATCCATGACGTGTGCCTGCAGCGCCTGCCGGTCACCTTCTGCATGGACCGCGCCGGCGTCTCGCCCAGCGACGGCCCGACGCACCATGGTCTCTTCGACATCGCCTACCTGCGTTGCGTGCCGAACGTCACGCTGATGCAGCCGAAGGACGAGGATGAGTTCGCGGACATGCTCCACACCGCGCTGAAGTCCGGCGCGCCGATGTTCATCCGCTACCCGCGCGGCTCGGCCGCCGGCAAGGCGGTCAAGGCGCAACCCGCGCTCATTCCGCTCGGTCAGGCCGAAGTCATTCGCCCCGGCGCCGACGTCCAGCTCTGGGCCCTCGGTTCGATGGTGCCCGAAGCCGAGGCGCTCGCCGAAAAGCTTGCCGCCGCGACCGGCCTCACGGTCGGCGTGGTCAACGCCCGCTTCGCCAAGCCGATCGACAGCACGTTGCTCGTCAATCAGGCCAAGGCCGCCAAGCTCATCGTCACGCTCGAAGACGGCGCCGTCACCGGCGGCTTCGGCACGGGCGCGCTCGAGACGCTCGCCGAACACGGCGTGCGCACTCCGGTGCTCCGCCTCGGCTGGCCCGACCGCTTCGTCGGTCATGCGACCGACGTGAAGACCCTGCGCGCCGCGAACGGCCTCTCGCCCGAGCAGATGTTCGCGTCGATCCGGGAGAAGGTGGGTTCCTGATCATCGAGGACTGAATGGAGCGCTGAGTAGAGGACTGCGTTGAGGGCTGAATTGATTGAGCGACATCGGGTAGGGATGCGATGACATCGCATCCGCCTGCATCAGGGTAGGGACAGCACCACGTGCTGTCCTTTTTTGCGGGTAAGCTTCGTGGATGGGTAGGGTCGGGACCGCGTGCTGCCCTAGTTGGCTCTGATTCGCCGCAGGGCGAATCCAGGTAGGGGCACGATTCATCGTGCACTCCGCGACAGGTGTTGGCGGTTAGCGGTTGGCGGATGGGAACACGCCGAGACAGGAGGGCGCGGCGAAGCCACGCCCCTACCCGAGGCCGCCCTGCGGCGGCCCTATGTCGTGAAGCGGTCCCGACCCTACCCTAGGCAAAAGCCATTAACCAAAAGGGTATTTAGTTCCAGGTCCCAGGTCTCGGCCCTCAGGACTCAGGTTCGGGTTTTCAGGTTCAGGTACAGGTTCAGGAACGCTGCCATCCATTCAACCCTCAGGCCCTCGAGTCCACCTGCCCTCCGGTCCTCGAAACTTCTGTCCTCTGTCATCCGTCATCGATTCAGCCCTCCATTCAGCCCTCAACGCAGTCCTCAATTCAGTCCTCTCCGTCTACCCCTACCCCTGTCCGTCCATCACTTCTTCCCTTCCTCGATCTGCTTCCTCATCTCCTCGGCCCGCGCGGTCGCTTCTTCCGCGTGCTTCACGGCTTCGGTGAGTTTCGTGAGGATGAGTTTCTCGCGTTCCTGCAGGACGGCGAGGCGGGCGTCGCGGGCCTTCACGGCGTCCTCCCAGCCGCGGAGGGCTGCCTGCCAGTCCTTGGTGCGGGCGACGAAATCGGCGGCCTGTTTCTTGATCTCGGATTCGGCGGCGGCGCGCTGCGCGCGCGTGCGGTCGAGCTGCGTGCGCAGTTCTGTGAGGTCTTGCTTCAGGCCATCGCCTTCGGCGCGCGCCTGGGCGAGGTCGGCGGTCAGCTTGGCGCGCGTCGCGCCTTCGGCGGCGTAGTCGGCGCGCAGGCCGAGGTCACGCTGCCACTGCCAGCCGGCG
>JBDKKH010000057.1:0-3264 GCA_039796215.1 Verrucomicrobiota bacterium | reverse complement strand
GTCCGTCGGCTCCGCAGGGAAGGGCAAAAGGGGGCTGGGCGGACTTAGGTCTTGGAAAGGCTTTCCAGTGGCTTTGATTGGTCTGCACCCTCCCCATGCGAACCCTCCTCTTCGCCTTGCTCTCCCTTATGACCATCCATGCCGCCGAACCCGTCAAGGTCGCCTGCGTGGGCGACAGCATCACCCAGGGGGTCGGCGCCAAGCCTGGGCAGTCCTATCCGGCCCAGTTGCAGGCCTTGCTGGGCGAAGGCTACAAGGTCGGTAATTTCGGGGTCAGCGGACGCACGCTCCTCAAGAAGGGCGACTTCCCCTACTGGAAGGAAAAGAAATATCAGGCGGCCCTCGCGATGGAGCCGGCGATCGTGATCATCATGCTCGGCACGAACGACACGAAGCCTCAGAACTGGCGGTTCGAGGCCGAGTTCGACGCGGACTACCGCGAACTGGTGAAGTCTTTCCAGGGGCTTGCCTCGAAGCCGCAGGTCTTCGTATGCCGTCCTGTGCCTGTTCCGGGCAAGGGCAACTTCGGCATCAACGAGGAGAACGTCCAGAAACAGATTCCTCGTCTCGACGCCCTCGCCAAGGAGCTGGGCTGCGGCGTCATCGACATGCATGCGGCGCTCGAGAAGAACCCGGAGATGCTGCCGGACCGCGTGCATCCGAACACCGCGGGCGCCGGCGAGTTGGCCAAGGCCGCGGCCAAGGCCATCGCCTCCAAGTAGGTTTCAGCGCCGGCCGACGGACGGACGGCTGATCTGCCCGAGGACGTCTTGGGCCGCTTCCCGCAGCGCTTGCCAGCGAGGGGAGGGGTGCCCGGGGCCGTGGGCGATGAGCTGGAGCGTGCTGCGCCATTCAAGCACCGCCCGTTCGAGGTCGCCCTCGCCAGGGCCATGTCCTTCGGCATCGACGGCGGGGATCTTACGGTGCAGGGCGAAGGCCTTGAGCGTCTCGGCGCACCCCTCTCCGAAGCCGTCCGGGAGTCCTTCGCGCAGGTAGCCGTCGGCGGTAAGGGATTTGTACGTCAGGCGGCAGCACGCGCCGAGCCGGCTGGAGTTCCGTCCCGCCGAGGCCACGCGTTCGCCGGCCCGGAGTTCCGCCAGGTCCCAGGCGATCGCGACGGCGTCATAGGACAGGTCTTCGAGGGCGGCGGCGACGGCGAGTCCTTCCCCGTGTTGGAACAGCGAGGCGACGTGGCCGCGTTCGGTCGGTCGTGCTTCAGCGTCGATCAGCCCGAGCTTGTGCCATAACCGGCCTGCGCGAGCGGCGGGAAGGGTGCCCCCGCCGAGGACTTCGCGGAGGTTGATGTCGGCTTTGGCGACGGAACGTCTCAGCGGGTTGATCAGCGGCTGGTCATCCGCGTCGGGCCAGACCCGGACTTCCGCGCGACCGTAATCGAGCTTCACCTGCACGCAGTCCCGGCCGAGGAAGACCCCTCCGGTCGCTGCTCCGCCTTGGGTCAGTCTGGGCAGGAGCGGGAGGATTTCTTTTTCCAGCAGTTCGAGCCTCCACGAGCGCGGCTTGCCCTGGCCGCCGTCATGTCGGCGCAAAGCCTTGAGGAGCCAGTCCGCCGGGGTCAGCCGGGCGACGCCGTCGTCTTTGGGGAAGTGCGCGAGCGTGATCGTCCGGCCGTAGCGGGTGACGCCGTCGGGGGCGTCCAACTTGCACGGCGTCCCATAGGGCAGGGCGCGGAGCGAATCGGGTTTGGTCAGCGCCGGATGCCAGACGTCTTTGACGAGGATCAGCGCTACGTTCAACGGGACCAGGCGGGTCGGCCGTTCCCGTTGCCAGGTCCCGTTGCGCCCCATGATCTCGTCGACCTGTCGGACGACCCCCGGCGTCATCGGTGAAGCCTCTTCTGGTGCGGCTTCCTGCAATCGGTTCAGCGCCAGGTCGATCGGCTCGCGCGTGAACAGGGCGGCGCCCAGCCGGTCGGCGGCGTCGCGCGGGGCGTCGCTCCGGCGCATCAGCGAAAGGAAGGCGGGCCAGTCGAGTCCTTCGGCGCGCTTGAGCTGGAGCGGCTTGGCTTCGCCCAGTCGCGGGCTGTCGCCGGTCCATAGGGCGAAGCCGCGGTCGTCGAGCCCGCGGCGGCCGGCCCGACCGAACATCTGCAGGAGTTCGTCGGGACGGATTTCCTTGGCGGCATGGTCCGCGGCGTACCGTCGGTCGGTCACCAGCACCGAGCGCAGGGAAAAATTGATGCCCGAGGCGAGACCGGTCGTGGCGACGACGACGTTGAGCTTTCCGGCCTTGGCCCAAGGTTCGATCAGTTCCGTGCGTTGTTCGAAGGTCAGGCCGCTGTGGTGGAGTCCGACCCCTTGGCGAAGCAGCCGGTTGAGGTCGTCCCCGGCGATGGCCCGCTGGGAGGGTGAAAGCGGTGGTCCGTTGCCCAGGGGCAGCCCCGCCGCGATATCGCGGGCGATCTGTTCGGCCGCCCGGCGACGTGGGGCGAAGACGAGGATGGGCCCGAGGTCGGCCAAGACCGCGCGGATGACCGCCCGGGCTACGTGGCCTTTCACCCCGGCCGGTTCGCGCGTCTCCAAAGAATCCAAGGACACCTCCTCGAGCGGGATCGGCCGGGTGTGCTCCTCGACGAGGGTCACTTTCCTGCCCAGCCCCCGAAGCCAGTCGGCGACGGCCCGCGGGTTGGAGACGCTTCCGCTGAGAAGCAGGAGCTGGGTCTCCTTCGGCGCGATGGCCAGGACGGTCTCGTAGGCGGCGCCGCGGCGCGGGTCGGCCAGCATCTGGTACTCGTCGACCACCAGTAGGGCGGGGTGCCTGCCCTCCAGGAAGCGCTGACGCTGGGTTTCCAGGGTCGCCACCACGACCGGCGCCCCCAGGTTGTCGCTGACGTCGCCGGTCGCTATGCCGACGTCCCATCCCTGCGCCAGCCACTCGGCCCGCTTGTCGTTGGCCAGGGCCCGGGTCGGCACCGTGTAGACAGCCTGTCCCCGATGTCCTCCGCGGACCAGCAGTTCGAACACGTGGGTCTTGCCTGCGCCGGTCGGCGCTTGGATGACGACGTCCTCTCCTTGCCGGAGGGCTCGGAGGGCGTCTTGCTGCCAGAGGTCGGGGAGGGTGATCCGTTGGTCCGCCATGGCTGATTTCCAGCAAACGAAAGTCCGCGGCCGACGCAAGCCGAGGGGTTTGCGGTTGCGACATTTCAGCGCTCCGTGCTACCTCTCTCCCCGCATGGCCATCAGCAACGACCTCGCCCGCGGGCTTAAGAAAGTCGACAAGGACCTCGACTTCATGATGACGTGTTTC
>JBDKKH010000056.1:0-4762 GCA_039796215.1 Verrucomicrobiota bacterium | reverse complement strand
CCACGTCGATCCGGCCAGTCGCCCCGTCGGCAGGTCGTAGCGTAGTTCGGGGAGTCGCTGGACGACATCCTGGTAGTCGTCGGCTTTGGCGGTCAGCGCGGCGGAAAGGTAACCGCCCTCGACGGCTTTCACGGCTTCCAGGTTGAACTGGGGATTGCCGTTTTCACCGATCAGGAAAGGTCGGAAGTCGCGGAGGACGTCAGGGTCGGACTGCGCGAAGGCGTTGGCGGTGATCTCGGTCCCGTCGAGGGTCCGTCCGTTCAGCTGACCTAACAGGAAGGCGCGCTGGTTATCGGCCAGCCGGCCGTAGACGTCTGCGATCGGCGTGGTCTGGTCGTCGATCCAGCCGCTTTGCAGGCTTCCTTTCCAGATGGCTCCTCCTAGGGCCTGCTTCGTGTTGTCAAAGCGCAAGGCGGGTCCGACCAGGATGCCCGAGCGGCTGTAGTAGTCGACCAGCCCGCCCGCCCAGAGCGACGGGTTGACCTTGGTCAGCAGGGTGGTGCGCAGGAAGCCGCCTTGCTTGTTCTCGTTGCCGGTGTTGAACCAGATGTCGTAAGGGAAATCCCGATAACCTTTCTGGCCGTAATAGGGCAGATTGAAGAGCGGCACGCCGGAGGCGTAGGATGTGGCGCTCCGCATGCTCAGGCGGTCGGTCGATTCGACATAGGCCAGCTCATCGATCTTGAGATGCATGCCGCGCGGGGCGGGCTCGCCGTTCCAGACCCGGACGCCGCGCACCGTCTTGTCGCCTTTGACGATGCGGAGCGACTCGGCCGTGAAGTAGACCGGCGAGCGCCCGAAGCGGACGTCGACCGCCTCGATGGTGTCCGTCCGCGGATCGACGGAGATGCGCGCGCCCATGATGCGGAGCTCCTTCGTCGCGTAGACGACGTCGCCCTCGGCGACGATCACGCCGGTCCGGTCGTCCCGCCGGATCGTCCGCGCCGAGAGAAAGGTGTCGCGGGTCTCCAGACGGCCATCGGTGGCCACCATGACATGGCCGCCATCCTCCGAGGCGAACGAGCGGGCTTCGATGCTCGGCTCGCCGGCCCGCTGGCCGCGGTCGCTCGGCGCCGGTTCCGCGGCCATGGCGGCGGTCAGCGAGAGGCTCGCGGCGAGGATCCAGAAACGATGGCCAGGCATCCGCCGAGCGTTGTCGCTCCGGGCTTTCCCTCAAGTATTTTCGGGCAATGAGCGCTTGCCGACCCTCGGGCGGCGGAAGAGTCTTCCGGCATGCGCCTTAGTCCCGCCGAGTTGACCGCCTTGGTGGACGCCACGGAGACGTCGCCCCACCGTTTCCTCGGCCTGCATCGTCTCGAAGGGGGCGGCCTCGTCGTCCGTTCCCTCCTGCCGTGGGCCACGGGCTGTGAGCTCCTGCCCGAGGGCGCGGCCCCGGTGCCGATGAAGCGTCTGCACGCCAGCGGCGTCTTCGAGCTCGAGCTGCCGGGATCGGCGCTTTTCCGCTATCGCTTCCGCGCGACCTATCCCGACGGCGTCCGCCGCGAGTTCGACGATCCCTATCGGTTCCTGCCCACGATTTCGGAGGACGACCTCTTCCTCCTCGGCAAAGGAGACGACCATCGGGCGCACCACAAGCTCGGCGCCCATGTGCGCACGCTCGACGGCGTCGCCGGGGTGAGTTTTGCGGTCTGGGCGCCCTCCGCGCGCCGCGTCTCGGTCGTCGGCGATCATAATCTCTGGCACGGCCGGGCGCATCCGATGCGCAACCTCGGCGCCTCGGGCATCTGGGAGATCTTCCTGCCCGGGCTCGCGGCCGGCGCGCGTTACAAATTCGAGATCGTCGGTCCCCATGATCCGACGCCCTTCCTGAAGACGGACCCTTATGGGCTTCACTTCGAGCCTTCGCCCAATCACGCGGCCATCGTCTGCGACCTGTCGGGTTTCATCTGGCACGACGAGGCCTGGCTGGCCAAGCGTCGCTCCCGGAATCTCCGGGCAAGCCCGATGTCGGTCTACGAGGTCCACCTCGCTTCCTGGCGGCGCGTGCCGGAGGAGGGCGGCCGCGTCCTCGGCTATCGCGAGGCGGGCGAGCAGCTCGCGGCTTACTGCGTGAAGATGGGCTTCACCCACGTGGAGCTGATGCCCCCTTCGGAGCATCCGTTCGACGGCTCCTGGGGCTATCAGGTGACGGGCTTCTACGCCCCGACCCACCGGTTCGGTTCGCCGCTCGATTTCATGACGATGATCGACGCCCTCCACCGCGCGGACATCGGGGTGATCGTGGACTGGGTCCCCGCCCATTTCCCCCGTGATTTCTTCGCCCTCGCGCGCTTTGACGGCACCCATCTTTACGAGCATGCCGATCCGCGTCTCGGCGAGCACCAGGATTGGGGCACCCTGATCTTCAACTACGGGCGACACGAGGTCCGTGGTTTCCTCGTCTGTTCCGCGCTCTCGTGGCTGGAGCGTTTCCATGTCGACGGCCTCCGCGTCGACGCGGTGGCTTCGATGCTCTATCTCGATTACTCGCGCAAGTCCGGCGAATGGATCCCCAACCGCTTCGGCGGCCGGGAGAACATCGAGGCGATCGAGTTCCTCAAGCAGGTGAACTCCTTGGTCCATCTCTACCATCCGGGCGTGGCGATGATCGCCGAGGAGTCGACTTCGTTCCCTGGCGTCACGAAGCCCGTGCCGGAGGGCGGCCTAGGCTTCGACTTCAAGTGGAACATGGGCTGGATGCACGACACGCTCGACTATTTCCGGCAGGATCCGCTCTATCGGAAGTTCGCCCACGACAAGCTGACCTTCGGGATGCTGTATCAGTGGAGCGAGGCGTTCGTGCATTCTTTCTCCCACGACGAGGTCGTGCACGGCAAAGGCTCGCTCATCGGCAAGATGTCCGGCGGCGATGACGCCGCCAAGGCCGCCAATCTGCGTTGCCTGCTTGCCTTGCAGTGGTGCTGGCCCGGCAAGAAGTCCCTTTTCATGGGCTGCGAGTTCGGCCAGTTCGCCGAGTGGAAGTTCGACGCCTCCCTCGACTGGCACCTCCTCGACTACCCGCTGCACGCCGGCGTCCAGCGGCTCGTCGGGGATCTCAACCGGCTCTATGTCGGCGCGCCCGCGCTGGCCGGGCAGGAACTCCGCTCCGATGGCTTCGCGTGGCTCGTCGCCGACGACGGCGCCCAGAGCGTGCTGGCTTTCGAACGGCGCGGAGGCGACCAAGCCTGGGTCGTCGCCGGGAACTTCACGCCCGTCGAACGGACCTACCGCTTGGGCGTACCCTTCGCGGGGCGCTGGGAAGAGGCCCTCAACACGGACTCGAAACACTACGCAGGCCAGGGCCTCGGTAACCTCGGCGGCGTGGTCGCGGAGCCCATTCCTTGCCAAGGACGGCCCTATTCCATCGAGGTCCGCCTGCCTGGTCTCGCCCTCCTGGTCTTCCGTCCGGCCAACCCAAGATCCGCCCGCTGATGTCCCGCTCCGAACTTTTCCGCCGCCATGTCGCGGCCGATCCCGCCAACCCATTGTTCCGCTTCTCGCTCGGCCAGGCCTTGTTCGCGGAAGGCGACGCGCTTGGCGCCATCGAGCATCTTCGCATCGCGGCCGCTTCCAAGGCCGATTGGATGATGCCCCGCATCCTGCTGGGCAAGTGCCTCCGGGCTGCCGGTGATCAGGACGGCGCGCTGGCCGTGTTCCGCGAAGCCCTCGCCTTGGCGGTGGCGCAAGGCCACGAAGAGCCCGAGGTCGAGCTCCGCGCGCTCCTCGCCGGAGGCTGAGCGCCTACTCGACCCGCTCGAGCATCACCCGACGCAGGTCCATCACGGCCGCCTTGGCCTTCTTGACGGGGCGCACGGTGAGGGTGTTCACGCCGGCGACGAGCGTCAGCCGGCCGACCTCGCGGGGGACGAAGCGCTGGAAGTGGCCGGTCTCTTCGACCGTGAATTCGCAGGACTTGCCGGCGACGTCGAGCGCGACGACCGAGCCCCCCTGGCCTTTGCCGCAGCCCTGCAGGACGGAGACCCGATAGACGCCGGCCTGCGGCGCCTGGAACGTCCAGGACGCCGTGTCGGCCGCGTTGACCCAGAAGCCGAGCGTGTCCTTCTGCGGCGGTTCCTCGTATTTGAGTTTCGCGCCTTTGACCTGGGCGTCGCGGGCTTCGAGATGGATCAGGCAGTTGGGGCCGGCCTCTCCGGCGTCGTCCATCGCCTGACGCCAGGCCGCGAGCAGCGGACGCATCGCCTCCGACTTCGGGAGCGCGACGAGGCGGGTGGTGTCGGTCTTCGCGAAACAGTCTTCCCAGCGGGAACGGCTGAACTGCGGATTCGACTTCATACGTTCGGCGCCGACGCTGCGGCGCCAGGCTTCGAGCTGTCCGCGGAGGGCGGCGACCCGCGTCGGTTCGGCCGCGGCGCGGTCGCTCGTCTCGCCCGGATCCTGCGCGAGGTCGAACAGTTCGGCCCGGCCGTCCTCATAATGCTCGATGAGTTTCCAGTCGCCGTCGCGGATGACGCCGCCCGGGCGGCCGCCTTGGTTGGTGTAGTGAGGCTGGTGCCAGGCGAGGGCCCGCTGCTTGGTGACGCCCGCCGGCTTGCTGTCGAAGAGGAGCGGCGAGAGGTCTTGGAAGTCCGGGGGCTGCGGGGCGGGCGCCTTGGCCAGGGCGCAGAGGGTCGGCGCGAGATCGCCGAGGACGACGGGCGCATTGATGACGCGATTGGCGAGACGACCCGGATAGCGGACGATCAGCGGCGTCCGCAGGCCGCCCTCGTAAAGGTGACCCTTGCCCGCGCGGAAGGGCGTATTG
>JBDKKH010000055.1:0-3526 GCA_039796215.1 Verrucomicrobiota bacterium | reverse complement strand
GGAGTATAGGCGAGGCAGCCTATGCTAGATACGCGATTCCCGAGGACCGGAGGGCGCGAGGCTTAGGACAGGAGCTTCTTCACGACTTCACCGTGGATATCGGTGAGGCGGAAGTCGCGGCCTTGGTGACGGTAGGTCAGGCGGGTGTGTTCGACGCCCATCAGGTGCAGGATCGTCGCGTTGAGGTCGTGCACGTGCACGCCTTCCTTGACGATGTTGTAGCTGAAGTCGTCGGTCTCGCCGTAGATCTGCCCGGCCTTGGCGCCGCCGCCCGCCATCCACATGGTGAAGCAGCGGGGGTGGTGGTCGCGTCCGTAGTTGTCGCGGGAAAGCCCGCCCTGGCTGTAGATGGTGCGGCCGAACTCTCCGCCCCAGACGATGAGGGTGTCCTCGAACATCCCGCGCTGCTTGAGGTCTTCGATCAGCGCATGGCAGGGCTGGTCGATGTCGCGGCACTGGCTGGGGAGACGGCCGTTGACGTTGCCGTGGTGATCCCAGTTGTTGTGGTAGATCTGCACGAAGCGCACGCCTCGCTCGGTGAGGCGCCGGGCCATCAGCACGCTGTTGGCGAAGCTGCCGCGCTTGCGCGCCTCCTCGCCGTAGAGCTTGAACGTCGATTCGGGTTCCTTGCTGAGGTCCGTGAGTTCCGGCACGGAAGCCTGCATGCGGAAAGCCATTTCATACTGCTTGATGCGGGTGTGGATGTCCGGGTCGCCGACGGCCTGGTAGTTCATCCGGTTCAGCTGGTTGATGCCGTCGATGGTGCGCTTGCGCACGTCGTCGGGCACGCCTTCGGGGTTGTTGATGAAGAGGATCGGGTCGCCCTTGCTGCGGAAGGAGACGCCGGCGTGCTCGCCTGGCAGGTAGCCGCTGGACCAGAGGCGGGCCGAGATGGCCTGCTCCTGCTCGCGGTTCGTCGGCGTGGCGATCAGCACGACGAAGTTGGGCAGGTTATCGTTCTCCGAGCCGAGTCCGTAGGAGGCCCAGGAGCCGATGCACGGGCGGCCGGAGATCTGGTTGCCGGTCTGCATGGCGCAGATGGCGGGCTCATGGTTGATGGCCTCGGTGTGCAGCGAACGCATCCAGCAGATGTCGTCGGCGTTCTTGGCGAGATGGGGGAGCAGGTCGGAATTCATCCACATGCCGCTCTTGCCGTATTGCTGGAAGTTGTACTTGGACGGCGCGATGGGGAAGCGGTTCTGGCCGCTCGTCATGGTGGTGAGGCGCTGCCCTTGGCGGATGCTCGCCGGCAGGTCCTTGTCGTACATCTCCTTCATCTTCGGCTTATGGTCGAAGAGGTCCATCTGCGACGGACCGCCGACCATGTGCAGGTAGATGACGCGCTTGGCCTTGGGCTGATGGTTGGGCTTCACGGCCCCGGGCGCGGCTTCGGCGAGCGCGCTGCCGAGCAGCGAGCCGAGCGCGGCCGCTCCGAGCGTGTTCGCCCCGGCGCCGAGGAATTGGCGGCGGGTCCTTAGGGCGTTCCATTCTTCGAGGAGGGACATGGGCTTATTTGTTGAGGACTTCGTCCAGGTTGAGGAGTTGGCTGCAGACCATGGTCCAAGCGGCGAGCTCGGGCTTCGGCAGCCCGGGATCGGCGGGCGAGTCGCCCACCTTCAGGAGGGCTTCGGCGTCGGCCGGCCGGGACTGGTAGTGGGCGCGGAAGCGGACGAGGCCTTCGACGAGCACGGCCTTTTCTTCGGCGCGCAATGGACGGCAGAGCAGGCGCACGGCGGCCGCGTCGAGCAGGCCGGCGTCGCCGAGGGAGGCCGCGGTGTTGGCCCCGGCGCGCAGCGTGCGTTGGGCGAGCTGGCGGGAGGCTTCGACGTACTGCGGGTCGTTCATCATGACCAAGGCCTGGAGAGGCGTGTTGGTCCGGTCGCGACGGACGCAGCTGACTTCGCGGCTCGGGGCGTTGAAGAGCTCGAGGCTGGCGGGAGGCGCCATGCGCCGCCAATAGTTGTAGACGGAGCGGCGGTAGAGGTTCTCGCCCTTGTCCTGACGGTAAGGCTGGATGCCGACGCCGACGACTTCCCAGATGTTCTCGGGCTGGTAGGGCTTGGTGCCGGGCCCGCCCATCCGCGGGGAGAGGGTGCCGCTCGCCGCCAGCGCGTAGTCGCGGATCATCTCGGCGTCCATGCGGAAGCGCGGACCGCGGCTGAACAGCGTGTTGTCGCGGTCCTTCTCGAGCTTCTCGGGCGTGATCACGGCGGCCTGCCGGTAGGTCCGGCTGGTCAGGAGCAGGCGGTAGAAACGCTTCACGTCCCAGCCGTTCTCGCGGAAATCGACGGCGAGCCAGTCGAGCAGCTCGGGGTGGCTGGGCAGGGTGCCCATGATGCCGAAGTCCTCGCTGGTCTTGACGAGGCCGGTGCCGAAGACCTCCTGCCACATGCGGTTGACGGTGACGCGGGCGGTCAGGGTGTTCTCGGGGCTGATGATCCAGCGGGCGAGGCCGAGCCGGTTCTTGGGCGCGTCGGCGGCGAGCTTGCCGAGCGCCGCGGGGACGGCGGCTTCGACCTTGTCGCCGAGCTTGTCGTAGGCTCCGCGGAGGAGGATGTTCGCCATCGGCATGCGGTCCTTGCGCTCTTCCTGGACGTGGGTGATGGGGCTGCGGTCCCGGATGGCCTTCTGCTCGGCCGTCAGCCGGGAGAGCTTCTCGCCGGCCTCGCGGAAGTCGGTGCGACGGGTCAGGAGGTAATGCTCGAGCAGGAGGCCCTTCTGCCGTTCGTCAGGCTTGCCGGCGAGGTAGCGCCGCAGCTTGGGGATCTTCGCGAGGAGCATCGCCTCGTGGTCGGCGAGGGCCCGGCCGAAGAAACGCACGTCCTGCAGGGAACCGTTTTCGAAGACCTGGCTTTGGCTGCGCTGTCCGAGCCTGGTCGGGGTCTCGGCCCGGACGTCGCTGCGGAGTTTGTTCACCTTGGCCTTGGTCTCGATCGGCTGGCCGTCGACGAAGAGCCTGACGCCGGAGGCCTTGCCGGAGCCGTCGTAGCTGACGAGCACGTGCTGCCAGACGTCCGGCTTCGCCGCGGGCTTCGCGGTGACGACTTCCAGCGCGTCGTTCGGCCAGTCGGCGACGAGGTAGAAGCCGACGGTGCCGCCCATCTGATAAAGGCTCCAGCCGCGGGATCCGCGCGCGTCGTCCATGCGGGCGGCAAGCGTCACGATCGCATCGCTCTTCGGCGCCCGCACCCAGGCGGACACGCTGAAGGGCTGCTTGGTCCGGAAGTCGCCGAGGTCGCCGAGTTCGAGCGTGGCGTCCTTGCGGAAGACGGGCGCCGCGGCGTCGCGGCCGTTCTTCTGCCAGTTCAGCGGCCCGGTGGCCTTGGTGCCGGCCGGGACGCCCTGACCTTCCTCCAGGCTGAGGTGCGCGAGGAGTCCCTTGGCCGGCAGCTCGCCGTCGAGGTCGGCGGGCTTGGCCTTCGCCAGCCATTGCCTGAAGTCGGCCTGGGCCGCGTTGCGCGTGGTTTCGACGGCCTGGTTGGCGGCGAGGATCTCGGCCGGAAGGGCCTGCCAGCGGGGGCGGTCG
>JBDKKH010000054.1:0-5649 GCA_039796215.1 Verrucomicrobiota bacterium | reverse complement strand
GACCGTCGAAAAGCGCCGTCTTGGCGGCGAGGTAGGCGTCGAGGTCGCCGTGGTAGTCGATGTGGTCGCGCGTGAGGTTGGTGAACGCGGCGACCTGGAAGCGCAGTCCATGGACACGGTCCTGATGGAGCGCATGGGAGCTGACCTCGAGGCAGGCGCCTTCGCAGCCGGCGTCGACCATCTGACGGAAGAACGCGGTGAGGTCCGCCGATTCCGGCGTGGTCTTATATGAAGGGATCGAGCGACGACCGAGATGGTAGCGGACGGTGCCGATGAGTCCCCACTGAGCTCCGTCGTCCTGCAGGAGATGGCGCAGGAGCGTCGTGACAGTCGTCTTCCCGTTGGTACCCGTCACGCCGACGAGCCGGAGGGACGCTTCGGGATGGCCGTAGAACCGGCGGGCGACCTCGGCCAGCACCCGGCGCGGGGCTTCGACCTGGGCGGCCGCGACGGCGGGCAGGCCCGCGACCGATTCGCCGGAGATGATGGCCGCCGCGCCGCGGGCGATGGCGTCATCGAGGAAAGCGTGTCCCGCCACGCGCAGGCCAGGCAAGGCGAAGAACAACGAGCCCGGCAGGATGCGCCGGCTGTCCGTGACGATCGAACCGATGCGCACGGAACCGTCGCCCGTCCGCCCGAGCACGGGCAAGCCCTGCAGCAAAGCGTTGAAAGTCGGTCGCTCGGAGCCGAGGGACGTCATCGGCCGAGGTCGGCCACGGGGCCGCGCGGGAGGGTGGAGACCGGAGGGAGATCGAGCCAGCGGATGCACTTCTCCGCGACCTCGCGGAAGATCGGCGCGGAGACCTTGCCGCCATAACCGACCCCTTCGCCTTGCGGCTCGTCGATGATCACGGTGACGGCCAGCCGGGGGTCGCCCACGGGAAAGAAGCCGGCGAAAGAGGCCACGTGGTGGGAAGTCGAATAGCGTCCGTTCACGATCTTCTGGGTCGTACCCGTCTTCCCCGCGACCTCGTAGCCGGGGATGTCGGCGATCGGCGCCGTGCCGCCCTTCCCGCAGACGCCGCGCAGGAGCGCCGCCATCTGGCCGGCCGTCGCCGCGCTGACCGCCCGGCCGCGGGAGCGCGGCGCGTAGTCGAGGATGACCGCCTTCGTCTTCGGATCCTCGACGCGGAGGACCAGCTGGGGCTGCATCAGGAGCCCGTCGGCGGCGATGACCGACATCGCGAGATGCATCTGCATCGCCGTGACGCTGACGGAGTGCCCCATCGGGATGCGCGAGATGGTGAGTCCGTCCCAGCGTTTCGGCGGGATCAGGAGACCGGGCACCTCGGCGCCGGTGATCACGCCCGTGGGGGCGCCGAAACCGAAAGACTTGATGAGGGCGAAGAAACGGTCTTCGCCGAACCGTTCGGCATACTGCATGCCGACCTGCACCGTGCCGCGGTTGGAGGACTCGCGCACGATGTCGCGGATATCCGCGGAGCCCATCGAATGGGAATCGGCCGGCAAGGAGACCATGCGACCGCGGTAGGGCACCGTCGTCGCCCCGCAGTCGAAGATGGAATTAGGCGTGATGAGCCGCTCCTCGAGCGCGCCCGCGACCGAGACGATCTTGAAGACCGAACCCGGCTCGTAGACGTCGGAGACGGCGCGGTTGCGCTGGCTGTCCATCGGCGCCGCCTGCGGATCGAAGAAACGGTTGAGGTCGAAGGTGGGCCAGTTCGCGAGCCCCAGGATGCGTCCCGTCCGCGGCTCGCTGACGATGATGACGCCGCCCTTGGGACGGTAGCGCTCGGCCGCCGCCGCCAGGGCGTCTTCGCAGCTTTTCTGGATCAGGCTGTTGATCGTCAGCACGACCGTGCTGCCGTCGACCGGCGCGACCTCGCGCAGGCGGATGCTGGCGAGCTCGCGATGGCGGCCGTCGCGCTCGGACTCGATCCAGCCCTTCTGGCCGACGAGCAGCGGGTTCATCACGCTCTCGATGCCCGCGGCCGGCACGCCTTCCTTGTTGACGTAGCCGAGCACGTGGGCCGCCAGCTGTCCCTTGGGATAGCTGCGCCGGTACTTCAGCTCGGCGCGAAGGGCCTTGATGCCGAGCGCCTTCGCACGCTTCACCACGTCCTCGCCGGCCTCGCGCGCGAGGATCGTCCAGCGGATGACGTGGTCGTCGCCGGCCGAGTCGACCCGGACGGTGGTCTCGAAAGCCGAGCGGACCTTGGCGGGCGCCAGGCCGAGGACGACGGCGACCTCCGCGAAACGGCCGCGGTCGGCGGGGGCCAGGGCCTCCGGATCCACGCCGATGTCCCAGACGTCTTCCGACACCGCCAGCAGATTGTCCTGCGCGTCGCGGATATCACCGCGGCGGCACGGCTTCTCCTGCAGTACGCGCCGGGCCTGCAGGGCTTCCGCGCGGAGGCGAGGGGCGTCGACCCAATGCAACCAGACCAGCCGGGTGACGACGGCCAGGAAGCAGAGGGAGACGATCCAGGCCAGCAAACGGTAGCGCGTTCGCCTGGCTTGGGGGAGGCTCATCGAGCGGCGGGTCCTCCCTGCCCTCCTGCGCCGAGGAAAGCGATTTCGCGGGCCGTCATCCGAGGGCTGGCGGAAAAGAGCGGGGCCGAGGATGCGGCCGAAGGCAGGAAACGGACCCACACGACCTGCTCGGGCACCGGCGGCTTGAGGGCGTCACCGATGCGCTGCTGGAGCTGCAGCGTGTCGACGGCCTGGTCGCGCTGGCGACGGACCGTCTCCAGTTCCTTCTTGGAAAGGGCGATGTCGCGTTCGATGCGCTGGATGCGGCTGCCGATCGTATCGGCTTCGACGCGGAGGCGCATGATGTTGATGTTGCCGGCCGAGAAGGCGCCCACGGCGCCGAACACGCAGGCCCAGGTGAGGAAGCGCGGGCTCATGCGGGGAGCCGGCGCACGGCGCGGAGGCGAGCCGAACGGCTGCGGGGGTTGCGGGACTGTTCGTCCGCGGAAGGCTGGACGGCCTTGCGGGTCAGCAGATCGGCCCGTTTGATGCGGTCGTCCTGGTTGCGGGCGTCGTCGCGGTCGACCGGGCGGCCGGCGACTTCGTTCATATAACGCTTCACGAGGCGATCCTCGAGCGAGTGGAAGGAGATGACGGCGAGCACGCCGCCGTCGGTCAGCTTGGCGAAGGCGAGCGGGAGGGCTTCGGCGAGGGCGCCGAGCTCGTCATTGACCGCGATGCGGACGCCTTGGAAGGTCCGGGTGGCGGGATGGGGTCCGCGCGGGCCCGGGGCGGGCGGCGCGGCCTCGGCCACCAGTTCGGCGAAACTCGCCGTGCGGGCCAGGCGGCCCGTGCCGCGCGCGGCGATGATGGCGTTGACGACGCGATACCAGCGCGGCTCTTCGCCGTAGTCGCGGACGGCGCGTTCGATCTCCGGGCGCTCGGCGCGTTCCAGGAACTCCGCGGCGGAGCGGCCCGTGCGCGTGTCCATGCGCATGTCGTTCGGCGCGTCGTGCCGGAAAGAGAAGCCGCGTTCGGCGACGTCGAGCTGGAAGGAGGAGACCCCGATGTCGAGCAGCACGCCGTCGAAACGTCCCGGGACGCGGTCCAGGTGACGGAAATTCTCCGCGTGGAAACGGAGCCGGCCGGCGTGCGCGGCGAGCAAGGGCGCCGCCCGGACGGCGGCGTCCGGATCGCGGTCAAGCGCGTCGAGCGTGCAGGCCGGGGCGCGGGCGAGGATCGCCGCGGAGTGGCCGCCGCCGCCGAAGGTGCCGTCGAGGTAGGCGCGCCCGTCCTGCGGGGCGAGGAGCGCGAGGCACTCTTCGAGCAGGACTGGGACGTGGCTGGTCATGCGGCGGTCTGTGAATAAGGTGTGAGCAGTGTAAGTAACTTCTGGATACGCATCACAGGCCGAGCTCGCGGAGGGCGCGGAGGATGGCGACGGCGGCGGGCGATTCGCGGTCGGCCGGAGGAGGCGTCGGCGAAGACAGGTGGAACGTGGTGAAACCGCCGCGGAAGAGCACGGCGTGCTCGAGGCGGGCTTCCTTGACGATGTGCTCGTTGAGCGTGATCCGGCCGGCCTTGTCGCACGTCACCTGGATGCTGTTCGCGCCGAGCAGCGACAGCGCCTCCATCTTCACCGGATCGCTCACGGTGACCTGCAAGGCCGCGTCGTGGATGCGCTGGGCCATCGACGGCGGGAAGACGACGATGGCGCCGAGAGCCGGGTGGAACATCGCGAGGAAAGTGGCTTCCGCGTCGAAACGCCAGGCCGCCGGGATCGTGACACGGTTCTTCTCGTCCAGCTTTCCTTGATGGAGGCCGGTAAAGAGACCGATGTTAGAGCCAATGGACATAGCGATTGGGGAGTTGCCCCCAGATGACCCACTTTTCCCCACACTAAGCCACTGGTCAAGAATTTAGCCCCCCGATCCCCCTTTTTCTTGTTCACAGGCCGCGCCAGGCTGCTATACGACTGATAAACATCATTAAAATGTGTAAGTTGTTATCTTTTAGTGTTTTGTGTAAATTTATTACTCACGGGGGCTGGCCTGCCTGGTTCCGGTGCGATTTTCCGGCGCGGCCGATCGCCGGCGCCTTCGCCGAAATGTGTAATTGAAAAGTGGTGACAAAAGGGTCGGCACGGGCGCCGACCCTTCTCGGGCGAAACTGTTTGCCAAGGCCTGCCCGCTGTGTTTCGTCAATGGCACTGACTCTAGACATGAAAACCGCCCTCGCCCTCCTCGCCACCCTCGCCCTCGCCGGCTGCGCCACCCAGATCGGCGTGGATAACTCCCAGAATCGCGAAGCGTCCTTCTCGAACGTGACGGGCGTCCTCACCACCCGCTACACCTCGGAGCCCGAGGCCGTCTTCAACGCCGTCAAGCGCACCATCGACGCGATGCCCGGCACCCTGCGCACCGGCGAGACCGACGTCCGCGGCGCCAACAAGGAGCTGAACAGCGTCATCGTCTTCGCCCGCACGATCGGCGACCTCGAGATCAAGATCACCATCGAGAAAGCCGAAGACGAACAGACCAAGGCCGCCTTCACCCAGGTCCGCGTCAAGTACGGCGCCTTCGGCAACCTGCCGGAGAGCCAGCAGCTCGTCTCCAAGATCACTTCCAACCTGCGCTGAACGCCAGGGCGCACCGCCAAACGGACGCCGCCCGGCCGCACGGCTCGGCGGCGTTCTTTTTTCCACCCTTCCCCTCATGGGCAACATCCACGGACACAGTTTCCGCATCACCACCTTCGGCGAAAGCCACGGGCCCGCGCTCGGCGTCATCATCGACGGCTGCCCGCCCCGCGTGCCCTTCGACGCCGACTTCCTGCGCGCGGAACTCGACCGCCGGCGGCCGGGGCAGAGCGCCCTGACGACCCAGCGCAAGGAAGCCGACGCGCCCGAGGTGCTGTCCGGCGTCTCCGCCGACGGCCTGACGCTCGGCTCCCCCATCGCGATCGTGATCCGCAACGGCGACCAGCGCCCGCAAGCCTACGCCGAGATGAAGGCCGCCTACCGGCCTTCCCACGCCGACTTCACCTATGACGCCAAGTACGGCATCCGCGCCGTCGAAGGCGGCGGCCGTTCCTCGGCCCGCGAGACCGCCGCGCGCGTCGCCGCCGGCGCCGTCGCCAAGACGGTCCTCAAGCATGCCTGCGGCGCGCGCATCATCGCCTGGGTCGAAAGCGTCGGCGAAGTCCGCATGCCCGCCG
>JBDKKH010000053.1:0-10668 GCA_039796215.1 Verrucomicrobiota bacterium | reverse complement strand
ACGCGAGTTGGATAACAACTACTCGCTCAACACGGTCGACATCTGCCCCGTCGGCGCGCTCACGAGCACGGATTTCCGCTTCAAGATGCGCGTCTGGTTCCTGAAGCAGACCCCGAGCATCGACACCGAATCCTCCGCCGGCGCGAACACGACCGTCTGGTCCCGCGAAGGCAAGATCTACCGCATCACGCCGCGCCGCAACGACGCCGTCAACGACACCTGGATGGCCGACTCCGGCCGGGAGCTCTTCAAGTCCGTCGACGCCCCGAACCGCGTGAACTACGCGACGGTGAAGAACGCCAAGGCGACCCTCGAAGCCGCCCTCGCCGCCGCCGACGAAGTCCTCTCCGCCGACGCGCTCGCGATCGTCGGTTCCGCGCATATGTCCGTCGAAGAGCAACGCCTCCTCGCGCGTCTCGCCAAGGCCAAGCACGCTTCCGTCTACATCCCGGCCCACGTGGGCAAGGGCGACGGCCTCCTGGTCTCCGAAGACCGCACCCCGAATTTCCGCGGCGCCCTCGTCACCGGCCTCACCGACCGCGCGCCGGTCGCCGACCTCAAGGCCCTCGCGGCCGACATCGACGCCGGCAAGGTGAAGTCCGTCCTCATCGTCCGCGAAGACGCCGCGATGCTCGGCCTGCCCGCCTCGGCGCTCGCCAAGGTCCGCAGCGTCGTCCTCGCCACGCATCACAACGTCACCACCGCGGCCGCCGAAGTCGTCCTGCCCGCGCTGACGGTCTTCGAGCGCAGCGGCACGTTCATCAACTGCCAGTTCCGCCTGCAGTCGTTCGCTCAGGCCGTCCCCGGCCCGACCGGCACGCTGCCCGACGTCCAGATCCTCGCCCGCCTCACGCGCGCCGACGCTGGCGTCGTCTGGGCCGAGCTCTCCGCCGACATCCCGATGCTCGCCGGCCTCGACGGCCGCCTGCTCCCCGCCGAGGGCGTGCAGCTCGACGGCGCCGCGTTCGCTTCCCACAAGTTCCCCGAAGGCAAGCTGCTGAAGTTCGCCCCGGTCGCCATCGCCTAAGCCCGCGTCGACCATGGAACAACTCCTCCACGACCTCATCCTCTCGCCGGCCTGGTATTACACCGCGGCGCGCGGACTGACGCTCATCCTGGTCGTGATGACGATCGCCGGCTACAGCGTGCTCCTCGAGCGCAAGGCTTCCGCCTGGATCCAAGGCCGCATCGGCCCGAACCGCACCATGCACCCGCTCATCGGCTGGATCCCGTTCCTCGGGACATTCCTGGCGCGCGGAGGCTTCATCCAGCCCGCGGCCGACGGCGGCAAATTCCTCTTCAAGGAGGACGCCCTCCCGGGACACGTCCGCAAGCCCTATTACATCCTCGCCCCGATCGTGGCGCTCGCGCCGGCGCTCGCGGTGCTGGTCATGCTGCCCTTCGGCGAGTTCTCCCACGAAGGGAAGCGTTACGCCGTCTCGCTGACCCAGGGCGCCGACGTCGGCGTGCTGCTGATGTTCGCGGTGAGCTCCCTCGGCGTCTACGGCATCGCCCTCGCCGGCTGGTCCGCCAACTCGAAGTTCCCCTTCCTCGGCGCCGTGCGCGGCGCCGCCCAGCTGGTCTCCTACGAGCTCGCGATGGGCCTCTCGGTGCTGACCGTCTTCCTCGCGACCTCCGTCCCGGGCCAGGACCACGGACTCAGCCTCGTCGCCATGGTCGACGCGCAGAACGGCGCCTGGAATCTGTTCACCCAGCCGGTCGCCGCACTGGTCTTCCTGATCTGCGTCTTCGCCGAGACGAACCGGCACCCCTTCGACATGCCGGAATCAGAGACCGACCTGGTGGGCGGCTTCCACACCGAATACGGCGCGTTCAAGTTCGGCATCTTCTTCGTCGCGGAATACAGCCACATGGTCATCGGTTCCGCGTTGTTCATCCTGATGTTCCTCGGCGGCTGGCACGTGCTGCCCTGGCTGCCTTCCGTCGGCGAAGGCTGGGTCGCCTCGCTCATCGGCGTGGCCGCGTTCTTCCTCAAACTGTGCTTCTTCCTGTTCTTCTTCGTCTGGGTGCGCTGGACCATCCCGCGCTTCCGGTATGACCAGGTGATGCGCATCGGATGGCGCGTGCTCCTGCCCGTCGCCGTCCTCAACCTTCTCGCGTACTTCGTCTGGTACGCCTTCCGCGGATAATCCCCCCAACATGGCCATCAAAGTCGTCGAACGCCGTCCGCTCACCCTTGCCGAGCGCACTTATCTCCCGCAAATCCTCGCGGGCCTCAAGGTCACCTGGGACAACATGGTGCGACCGGCCGTGACCCTCCAATACCCGGAGGAGCGTCCTACCATCCCCAAGAACTACCGCGGCGTCCCCACGCTGGTCATGGACCCCAACGGACGCGAGAAGTGCGTCTCCTGCCAGCTCTGCGAATTCGTCTGCCCGCCCAAGGCCATCCGCATCACCCCCGGCGAGATCGCCGAAGACGCCCCGAACGCCCACGTCGAGAAGGCGCCGAAGGAATTCGAGATCAACATGCTCCGCTGCATCTACTGCGGACTCTGCCAGGAAGTCTGCCCGGAGGAAGCCATCTGGCTCCAGAGCCAGTACTCGATGACCGGGCTCTCGCGCGAAGCGATGGTCAATGACAAGGTGAAGCTCTACGAACTCGGCGGCACCCTGCCCGACGGCCACCACAAGTGGGACAAGAAGAAGGAAGAGGCCGAGAAGCAGGCCGGCGGACATCACTGAGCGGAAATTTTTCCCGCAGGTAGGGACAGCACCACGTGCTGTCCTTTTTTGTGTAAACCATTCTCGGGTGGCGGGTGGCAGCCCCGGGTAGCAGGTGGCGGCATGATGCCCACTCAAAGGGGGACCAGAAACCGAAGGATTAGCTGGGGCGAAAACACTTTCGGGTCCCAGGTCTCGGCCATCGGGACTCAGGTTCGGGTGTTCAGGTTCAGGTACAGGACCCGGGCCCGAACCCGCACCTGACAACCCGTACCCGATACCCGAAACCTGAAGACCGAGACCCGAGAATGAATACCGGTTTCCGGTCTCCCCTTGAGCGAAGTATTGTCCCGATACAACTAGGGCAGCACGCGGTGCTGCCCCTACCAAACGCGGCGCTTACTTCGCCGCGGGATAATCCGTATACCCCTTCGCGCCAGAGGCGTAGAAGGTAGCTTCGTCGGGGGTGTTGAGCGCGAGATTTTCCTGCAGGCGGAGGGGGAGGTCCGGATTGGCGAGGAACGGCACGCCATAGGCGACGGCGTCCGCCCAACCTTCGGCGATGGCCTGCTCGGCCTGAGCGCGATCGAAACCGCCGGCGGTGATGAGCACGCCCTGGAAGTCCTTGCGCAGCTCCTTGGGGCCGACGCCGTCCTTGGCGCCATGCGCGACGTCCTGCGCGGTGACGCGCGTGACGTGCGCGTAGGCGAGCTCGAGCTTGGAGAGTTCGCGCAGGACGTAGCCGAAGGTCTCGGTCGGGTTGGCGTCGGACATGTCGTTGAACACGCCGCCGGGCGACAGACGGATGCCCACGCGATCAGAACCCCAGACCGAGACCACCGCGGCGGTGACCTCGAGCGTCAGACGGGCGCGACGGGCGACGGAGCCGCCGTAGCCGTCTTCACGGGTGTTCGTGCCGCTGCGCAGGAATTGGTCGAGAAGGTAGCCGTTGGCATTGTGGATCTCGACGCCGTCGAAGCCGGCCTCCTTGGCCAGGCGGGCGCCGCGGACGTATTCGGCCACGATGCCGGGGATTTCTTCGACATGCAGGGCTCGGGGCGTGACGTAGTCAGCCATCTCCTTGCCGGTCCAGACCTGGCCCTTGGGCTTGATCGCGGACGGAGCCACCGGCAGTTCGCCGTTAGGCTGAAAAGACGGGTGCGAGATACGACCCACGTGCCAGAGCTGCAGGAAGATGCGCCCGCCCTTGGCGTGCACGGCGGACGTGACCTTCTTCCAACCGGCGACCTGCTCGTCGGTGTAGATACCAGGGGTGTTCGGATAGCCATGACCGCGCGGAGAAACCGTGGTGGCCTCGGCGATGATGAGACCGGCGCCGGCACGCTGGGCGTAATATTCGGCCATCAGGTCCGTCGGGACATTGGCGCCTTCGGCCCGGCAACGGGTCAGCGGGGCCATCAGGACGCGGTTCGGCAGCGTCAAGGCGCCGACTTGGAGAGAGGTGAAGAGGGAGGACATGAGCGAGAGAGGGAAAGGGGTAGGGATAGGGGTGGGAAAGGCAAGGAAGCGGAATAGAGGGCTGAAACGATGACGGAGGACAGATGGCAGACTTCACCGCTCCGAAGGAAACCGGAGACCGGATGGGATGCGGCGGCTTTGCCTTGGGCAGGGGGGCTCTCCGAGCCCGCCGCAAGGGTTGATGCGAACGGACGGCACGGAGAGCCGTCCCTACCTAGAGTCCCGACGGCCGAGACCTGGGACCTGAAAGAAACGCCCCAAGCTAATCATCCGGTCTCCGGTTTCCCTTTGAGCGGGCATCACCCCGACCCTATCCACGCCGTTCTCGCTCATTACCCCATTAATCTTCCCTCCCCAGCGTCCCGCCCTTACAAACGCCCTACGCCTCCGCGTCGTCTGCCATGTCCGTCCCTCCCCCGCTCCCCTCGACCCGCTCGGCCCAGCCGACGTACATCATCGGCCACAAGAACCCCGACGCCGACGCGATCTGCTCCGCCCTCGCCTACGCCGCGTTCAAGGAAGCCTCCGGCCAGTCCGGCTTCAAGCCCGCCCGCTGCGGAAATTCCAACGCGCGCATCGACGCCATCCTGGGACGCTTCGGCGCGACCTTGCCTGAGTTCGTCGGCGACGTCATCCCGCGCATCGAGGACATCATGCACCGCGATCCGTTCAAGGTCAGCGTGGATGACACCTGCGCCCGCGCCCTCGAGCTCCTCGACCTGCATGACGTCCGCGCCCTGCCCGTGGTCGGACGGGATGGCCGCCTGGAAGGCTACGTCTCCATCTTCAGCCTCGGCGACTACTTCATCCCCAAGCCTAAGCGCGCCACGTCGATGCGCAAGGTGACCAGCTCGATCAACGCCATCATCCGCTCCATCGGCGGCACCGAGGTGGCCGCGTTCGACGCCGCCGTCGTCGACGACCTCTACGTGCGCGTCGCCGCCATGGAACTCGATTCCTTCGGAAAATCGGCGACCATCGAGGGCATCCCGACGAACAAAAGCGTCATCGTCGTCGGCGACCGCGCCGACGTCCACCTGCGCGCCATCGAGATGGGCGTGCGCATCATCATCGTCACCGGCGGCCACCGCATGAAGCCGGAAGTCCTCGAGCGGGCCAAGGCCGCCCGGGTCTCCGTCGCCTACGCCGACACGGACAGCGCGACCACCGCGTGGGCCGTGCGCGCCTCCACCCTTGTCGGAGGGCTCGTGCAGCGCGACGCCTTCACCTTCAAACCCCAGGAGAAACTCTCGGTCGCCCGGCGTCGCATCGTCCAGAATCCCGCGCTCATCTGCCACGTCCTCGACGAGGACGGCCGCCTCGTCGGCGTGTTCACGAAGTCCGACATCATCAACCCTCCTCGCGCCAAGCTCGTCCTCATGGACCATAACGAGCTCTCGCAGGCCGTGGACGGCGCCGCCGAGGTGGAGATCACGGAGGTCGTCGACCACCACCGCCTCGGCAACGCGCCCACGCACCAGCCCATCCTGTTCATCAACCGGCCGCTCGGCTCGACGTGCTCGATCGTCGCCGACATGTTCCGCACCGCCGGCCTGCGCCCGACGCCGCAGATCGCCGGACTGATGATGTGCGGGATCATCTCCGATACGCTGCTGCTCCAGAGCCCGACGACCACGCCCCTCGACGCCGACCTGCTGCAGTGGCTGGCGACCTTGGCCGACGCCGATCCCCGCGGGCTGGCGGACATGATCTTCAACGCCGGCTCGGTGCTGGCGACGCTCAGCCCCGCCGCGGCCGTGCGCGCGGACTGCAAGCAATACCGCGAAGGCGAACGGCGCTTCTCGGTCTCGCAGGTCGAGGAACTGGGCTTCACCAACTTCTGGAAGTGCGAGGACGCCCTCCTCGAAGCCCTCGAGAAATACCGCGTCGAGAACGGCCTGAACTTCTCCTGCCTGCTCGTGACCGACATCGACACGCAGAGCTCGCTGCTCCTGATCCGCGGCGACGCCGAGATCGTGCAGGGCATCACGTACCCGCAGAAACGCCCGCCGGACATCTTCGACCTGCCCGGCATCGTGAGCCGGAAGAAGCAGCTCCTGCCCTACCTGGGCAGCCTGCTCGGAGGTTCGCAGGAAAGCGCATGAGCGCCGAAGAAGTCCTGCTGAAGTTCCTCGCCCGGCCCGGCTACAAGCCGATGCGGCTCGAAGCCATCGTGCAGGCCCTCGGCGGCACGCGCGAAGACCTCCGCCGCCTGAGCAAGACCATCCCCCGGCTGATCAAGGCCGGAGCGGTCGTCACGGTCAAAGGCCACCTGCTGGCGCTGCCTTTCGGCGGCCCGTCCGCCGCCGGCGGCGCCCACCGCAAGCCCGAGGCCGAGCTCCTCGAAGGCACCATCCTCTTCCGCCCGAGCGGCTCCGCCCGCGTGGTCTTCGACGCCGTCCCCGGCGCGCCGCCCCGCGAGCAGCTCCACGTCAGCGCCGACGACACGCACGTGGCGCTCCACGGCGACCGCGTCCTGGTCAAGCTCAACACCGGCCGACGTGAACGCGGCGGCGAGGACTGGGGCACGGCCACCGTCGTCCGCGTGGTCAAGCGGGCTCTCTCGCAGCTCACCGGCACCCTCGGCAACAATCGTCTGCAGTGGTTCGTCGTCCCCGACGATCCGCGCGTCTCGCGCGAGATCATCGTGCGCGACCCGGCCCGCGCCGGCCTGACCCCCGCGCCCAAGCCGGGCGACAAGGTCGTCGTCCGCCTCGACGCCTGGGAGCGACGCAACCTCAGCCCCACCGGCACGATCACCGAAGTCCTCGGCGTGACGCACACCCCGATGGCGGAATACCTCGCCATCCTCCGCCGCTACGGACTCAACCCGGAGTTCCCGCCGGCCGTCGCGGCCGAAGCGAATGCGTTCGGCAAGACCGTCTCCCCTTCCGACCGGGCGGGCCGCGAGGACTTCCGCGCGATCCCGACCATCACCATCGACCCCGACGACGCCAAGGACTTCGACGACGCGCTCAGCGTCGAACGGCTGGCCAACGGCAACGTCCGCGTCGGCATCCACATCGCGGACGTCTCGCATTACGTCAGACCTGGCTCCCCACTGGACGTCGAAGCCCGCGAACGGGGTAATTCGACCTACCTCGTGGGCACGGTCATCCCGATGCTGCCGCACGCGCTCTCCAGCGGCCTGTGCTCGCTGGTCGAAGCCGAGGAACGTCTGGTGAAGACGGTCATCTGCGAGTTCACGCCCGACGCGCGCCTGGTAAAGACCGAGTTCGCGAACTCGGTCATCCGCAGCGTCAAACGCCTGACCTACAAGCAGGCCTACGGCTTCCTGCGGCGTCTGACCAAGGAGCAGATCCGCGCCCTGCCCACGCCCCCGCCTCACCAGACCGGCTCGCCGGGCCGCCCGCTCGCCGAACTGACGGACGCCGAACTGGACCTGGTCCAAGGCATGGTCGACGACCTCTGGAACATCGCCAAGGTGCTCCGCGCCGAACGCTTCCGCGCCGGGTCGCTCGACCTGGAGATGAAGGAGATCAAGATCTACTGCGACAAGGACGGCTGGGCCGACCGCACGGAGGTCGTGCAGCATGACGAATCGCACCAGCTGATCGAGGAGTTCATGCTCCTGGCCAACGAGAGCGTCGCGACCGCCCTCGACAAGGGCTCGGTCCCGCACGTCAACCGCGTCCACGACGATCCGGACCCCGAGAAGCTCGCCGCCCTGCGCGAAGAGCTCGCCGGCAACGGCTTCAAGGTCGGCGACCTCACGCACCGCTCCGAGATGGTGAAACTGCTCGCCGGCCTGAAGGACCGCGAAGACGGCTATACGATCCGCATCCAGCTGCTGCGCTCGCTCAAGCAGGCCTGCTACCGTCCTTCCGCCGACGGCCACTTCGGCCTGGCGAAGCGGCATTACTCGCACTTCACCTCTCCCATCCGACGTTACTCGGACCTTCTCGAACATCGCATCTTCGACGCCTACATCGCCAAGCACGGCGTACGTTCGGCGCCGAAGGAGCCGCCGCGCTCGCCGGGACTCGGCGAACTCACCCGCTCTTGCGAGCACATCTCGATCACCGAACGCAACAGCTCCGAGGCCGAACGCGACTCCGTGAAGATCAAGATCCTGGAGCTCTTCGAGCGCGAGGCCGCCCGGGCCGAGAAGACCCCGTTCGAAGCCACGATCACGGACGTCAAACCCCATGGCCTCATGGTCGAGCTCAACGCCTCGCAGGCGTACGGACTCGTGCACATGTCGACGCTCACCGACGACTACTACCGCCTCAACGACCGGGGCAACATGCTCGTCGGCAGCCGGACCGGACGGAAGTTCGCGCCCGGAGGGGTCATCAAGGTCATCGTCGATCGTGTCGACCGCTTCAAACGCCAGGTGGACTTCCGCCTTTACGACGATCGTCAGTTCCAGAAGCCGAGGGGACCGGAGCGGAGAAAAGGACAGAGGTAACAAGAGAGGACTGAATCGAGGACAGCGTTGAGGGCTGAATTGATCCGATGCAGCAGGCAGGGGCAGCACGCGTGCTGCCCTTTTTGTTTCCTGATTGGGTAGGACCGAGCATCCCTGCTCGGCCGCGGCCGGCCAAGGATGGCCAGCCCTACCAAAGATATGAGACGGCGCTCAAAGGGAAACCGGAGACCGGATAGTTGGCTGGGGGAATTTCTTTCAGGTCTCAGGTCTCGGCCGTCAGGTATCTGGTACGGGTTTTCAGGTACAGCTTCAGGTGCCGGGTATTCTACCATCCGTCATCTGTCCTCTGTCATCGATTCAGTCCTCAACGCAGTCCTCCATTCAGCCATCTGTTCAGTCCTCAATTCTTCCAAACCAACCTCGCCCACGCTCTCGCGTAATCGACGGCGGCCCTAACGACGCGGAGCCGACCGGCATCATCGTCCGTCCACTTGACCGGGATCTCGACGAGTCGAGCCCCCGCGCGGGCGAGACGCACGAAGGCTTCGGCGCCGAAAGAAAAGCCACGCGCATGGGCGGGCATCCGGAGCCGCGTAAAGGCCGAACGACGCACGAGCTTCAGGCCGCAGCCGGGATCGGTCAGGCGCGCGCCCGGCAAGAGCCGCCAAAACAGCGAGAGCGTCGCCGAGATGAACGTGCGCCGCCAGGATCGCCCACGGACCTGAGCGTTTCGATGCCAACGTGAGCCGGCCACGAGATCCGCCTTCCTGTCGAGAATCAGCCGATACCCTTGGACGAGCGCTTCGGGGTCCGTGGCCATGTCGGCGTCGCAATAGGCGAGCACGTCGTATCCCTCCGGCGCGGACTCCCAGGCCGAGAAGATCGCGACGCCCTTGTCGCCATGGTCGCACGCCCGATGGTAGACGACGCGATAGGGGATCTTCGCAGAAGCCTCGATGGCGACTGACCGGGTCCAGTCCGTCGAGCCGTTGTCCGAAACCACGATCAGGGCGTCCGAGCAGCCATTGGCCTGCAGGCTTTCGGACAGACGGGCCAGGCCCGGACCCAACCGGCGCTCCTCATTGCGCACAGGAATGACAACCAGGAGGGGCATCGGGACATGGAAAATCATCCGATTCCCTAAATAAATCAACCATTACAAACCCCCAATGCGATTGAGATGAGATTGAGACTCATTTTCATATTTGACTATTGAGACTGAATCTCAACTTTTCCGTCCCCGTCTCGATTCATGCGTTCATCACTTCTCTTCCTCTTCGCGGCCAGCCAGGTGACCTTGGCCCAGACCGCCGCACCGACCAGCAAGTCCAGCGAGCTCGCCCCCCTGACCGTGACGGGCATCGCGCCGGACGCTTTCATCCTCCCGGGCTCGGCCGCCGTCATCGAGGGCGAAGAGTTCCGCGCCAAGGGTTACACCAACATCAAGCAGATCGCCGCCAACACCCCGGGCGTGTTCGTGCGCGACGAAGACGGCTTCGGCAACTTCCCCAACATCTCGATCCGCGGCGTCGACGGGACGCGCAGCGCCAAGGTCACCTTGATGGAGGACGGCATCCTGACCGCGCCCTCGCCCTACTCCTCTCCCAACGCCTACTACGCTCCGAAGTCGGGTCGCATGGCGGGTATCGAATTCCTCAAAGGTTCGAGCCAGGTGATGTACGGACCGCACACCACGGGCGGGGTCATCAACTTCCTCTCCACCCCGATCCCGACGGGCGGACAGCAGTTCTTCTCCCGCCTGACCGCGGGCAGCTACGGCAACTTCTTCAACCAGACCTGGCTCGGCGGCACGACAATGACCGAAGCCGGCAGGGTCGGCGCGCTGGTCGAACTGCACACCCAGCTGAGCGACGGCTATCGCCTGATCGACGGCGTCGGCCGCCGCAGCGGCTACACGCTCACCGAGCCCATGGTCAAACTGGCTTGGGAGCCGAAAGGTACGCTCCGCCAGCGGATCGAACTGAAGCTGGGCCAGACCGACTTCGAAGCCGACGAATCCTACGCGGGCCTGACCGAGGCCGACCTCCGCGCGAATCCTGACCGCCGCTACGGCTCGAGCCGCTTCGACCACCACGTGGCCGAGCAGTGGC
>JBDKKH010000052.1:0-7283 GCA_039796215.1 Verrucomicrobiota bacterium | reverse complement strand
TCGACGGCGTCGGGAGTGGGCTTGTCTAGGCTCATGGCGGAAGAACGGACGGCCGATGGAGTCTCTTCCGAACCCGCCTGCAAGCGGAAACGGCCGAAACACCTCAGAACGGAACCTGCTCGACGATTTCCAGCCCGTAACCGCCCAGCCCGACGACCTTCCGCGGGTTGTTCGTGATGAGCCGGATGCGGCGCAGTCCGAGATGCGAGAGGATCTGGGCTCCGATGCCGTAATCACGGGCGTCCATCGCGCCGAGGCGCACGCCGGACTGGTCTGCCTGCACGCCGCCGAAGGGCTGGGTGACGTGTACGATCACGCCGCGGCCGGCCTTGGCCACGGCTTCGAAGCTGGCGGCGAGCGAGGTGCCGGCGCCGAACGCACTGCCCCGGAAGAGGTCTCCGAGCATGTTCTCGCGCTGGACGCGCACGAGCGTCGGCGATTCATCGGGGTGCCCGAGCGTGAACACGAGGTGCTGGCGTCCGTCGGGCAGCGAACGGTAGACGCGCAAGGCGAACTCGCCCCAGGCGGACTGGAAGGGGCTTTCGGCGACGAGCTCGACGAGGCGCTCGCGGCGGTGCCGGAACTCGATGAGCTGCGCGATGGAGACCATGTGCAGGCCGAACTTACGCTTCAGTTCGACGAGTTCGGGCAGCCGGGCCATCGACCCGTCTTCGTTCAGGATCTCGCAGATGACGCCGCTCGGATGCAGTCCGGCGAGCGAGGCGAGGTCGACCGCGGCCTCGGTGTGACCGGCACGTTGCAGGACCCCGCCCGGCCGGGCGAGGAGCGGGAAGATGTGGCCGGGCTGTACGAGGGCTTCGGGCTTGGCCTGCGGGTCGGCGAGGATGGCGATCGTCTTCGCCCGGTCGTACGCGGAGATGCCGGTGGAGATGCCCTCCGCGGCGTCGACCGAGACCGCGAAAGCGGTGCGCTGCGACTCGCGGTTCTCGGGCACCATCTGGGAGATGCCGAGGCGGCGAAGCTGGTGCTCGACGGTCGGGACGCAGATGAGGCCGCGCGCGTGGCGGATCATCATGTTGACCGTCTCCGGGGTCGCCTTGGAGGCGGCCATCACGAGGTCACCCTCGTTCTCGCGGTTCTCGTCGTCCGTCACGATGACGAGTTTCCCGGCGGCGATGTCCGCGAGGGCTTCCTCGATGGTGTCGAACGGCTCGTTCATGAGAAGGAGACTGGAACTTGGCCGTAACCTCCGACGGTGCAAGCGGGGAGATGCCCATCCGGCCCGATCTCGGCCGCCTCAGGGGTCGTTCCGGGGGCAAGTCAGGCGCCGGACGTCCTGACTTCCCCCGTGACCAGGGTCATTCGTAAGTCAGCTGCGCGGACAGGACGGCGTCTTCGTCGGCGACGAAGCGGACCCAGTAGGCGTTGAGCCAGCTTTCGAAGACGTGGCTGACTTCCCCGCCGGCCGGCACCTCGAAGGTGCGGTAAGCCGAAGTGCGGCCGTCGCCGGCGACATCGAGGAGGACGGTGACGCGGACGGATTTCGCGCCATGGTTGCCCAGCTTGAGGCTTTTCCGGTCGTAGCCGGTCATGAGGTAAGGGTCGGAGGGCTTGCCGGCGGCGACCGTCGTCTTCAGCCAGGGGCCGCCCTGGCCGCGCGGCTTGCCGAGCTGCCAGAGGTCGTCGGCGGCGCCGACCCAGACGGCGGCCTGGCCGTCTTCGGACCGGATCACGTGACGGTCTTCCTTCGCGGCGTCGGGCGAGACACCGCTGAGCACGAGCAGTCCGCGATAGGAACAGAAGTCATGCACGACCGCGTCGCTCGTCGCGATCGGCCGCATGCGGATGGCGCCGAGGGCGTTCAGCGCCGGCAGCTCGTAGAACGTGCCATGCGCCTGGAGCAGGTCGCGCTCGGTGCAGACTTCCCGGGCCTTGCGGAGCGCGCTCCGGGCGAGCAGCCCGTCCTGCGCCGGCGAGGCCGACCGCGGCAGGCGCCAGCGCGTGCCGTTCTCCTCGAAGATGACCGAGGCTTCGTCGGCGGTGACGATGCCGCGCGGGATCGCCGTGTTCTTCTTCAAGGTCTCGGCGACCTTGGGGTCGGCCTGCTTGGTGAGTTTGAGATCGGCGGACAGTTCGTAGGCCTCGCCCACGGCGGTCTGGTCCGCGGTCACGGTGGCGCTGAGCACGGAAAGGGTGCGCAGGTTGCCGCCGCGCGTCAGCAGGAACGCCCCCCGGGAGGAGGCGTCGCCGGCCTTGCTGAGGCTTTGGAAGAGCGCGCCGCGGTCCTGCGTGCGCGCGTCGAGGGCCGCATAGTGGAAGGTCGCCGAAGCCTTGGCGACGTCGCGGTCGGTCTTCACGCGGATCCAGGCCCCGGGGAGCTCGGCCGGGATTTCGACCCAGCGCGAAGGTTCTTCCGGCTTCAGCGCGACTTCGCGCCAGGCTTTCCATTTACCGTCGCCTTCCGCGTCGACCTCGAGCGTGAAGGTGGTCACGGCTGAGCCGTCATGTCCCAGGAAGGCCGCGCGTTTCGCGAAGCCGCTCAGGAGGAACGGGTCGGAGGCCACGCCGCCGGTGACGGCTTCCTCGACCCAGACGCTGCCGCGGCCGATGGCGGGTCCGAGTTTGTCCGGCGTATCGAGCGCGGTGAACCAGAGGTTGGAATGGGATTGTCCCGGCCCGGCGAGAGCGCCCTTGGCCGGGCGTTTGTTGAGGAACTCGGATTTGGCGGTGTCGTCGCAACCGAAGACGAGCCGATCCTGCCAGCGCGTGAAGTCACCGATGACCTTGAGGTAGGCGGAACGCGGCGCGATGCCGGCCGACCGCTTGGCGGAGAAGCCCGCGGGAAATTTCCAGAACAAACCGTGCATGGTCATCAGGCGGCTCTCCGCTTCGCCGACGTCGCGGATGCGCGGCCATTCCGTGTTCCAGCCGTGGGCGCCGTCATAGGAATGGCTGCCCTTGGGCAGGCGGTAACTGGTCCACTTGCCGTCTTCCATCACCATGAGGATGACCGAGCGGAAGTCCCAGCCGACCGCCCAGAGCGGATCCTTCGCCGGGTCGGCGTTGCCGGTCAGTCCGCCGGGTCCGGTGACTTCAGTGAATTGGTTCCGGCGGACGAGGGTCCAGTTGCCCTTGCCGTTCCATGAACCGAGGGCGCCGCTGGTCGTGGTTGGAATCAGGCGGGCGGCGGCCGTGTCTTCGCCGTTGTTGCTGATGATGACCTGGCCTTGGCCGGAGTACAGTCCCTTGCCGTGGTAGCCGGCGAGGGACGAGGTGATCGTCGCCGGGCTGACCTCCGCGGTCTGGCCGGGCTTCGGCTTGTTCTTGATCTCCTTGATGAGGCCTTTCACCGCGAGGGTACGCACGTCGACTTCGTAGAGTCCGTCCTCCATGGTCGCGAAGTAGACCTTGTTCGCCGGGTCGGTCAGGTGGCGGGCGTTGCCGGTCAGGCGACCGGGCATGAGCTTGGGCGGGATGACGCGCACCGCGCGGTCGGCGCCGATGAAGTAAGGGCCGATGATCAACTGGTTCGACTCCTTGTGGATCATGCGGTTCGCCGGCGTGCCGCCGACGCTTTCCGGGCGGACGACCATGCTCAGGTCGGACGTGATCTCGTAGAGCTTGTCGCTCGAACCGTATGGCATGTGCGGGCCGTAGGTGATGACCCAGAGACGGTCGGCCCAGGGGACGACGGCGCCGGTGCCGCACTCGCCTTCGTCGTTGAAGTAGGCGAGCTCAGGGTAGATGCCGGACCAGGACTGGGGCGCGGCCTGGGTGGTGAGCACGCCGAAGGCGAGCGCGGCGAGGGAGCGGAGAAACGGGACCATGGGGGTTAATTCTCACCGCCGTCAGGGGCAGGCAAGGCTAAGATGTCGCCCGCCAGAAGAGGACCACCAGCAACCAGGCCATGAACACCGCGGCGGGCACGCCGAGGAGGCGCCGCACGCGGCGAGCCTGCGCCTGCGCGAGGAAGACCGTAGCGAGCAGCGCTCCGCCCAGAGGTCCGAGCCAACGATGAGGCAGGGCGAGCTCGAGCTGGATGCCCGGCACCATCGCGCCGGCTTCGGCGAGCCAGCCCATCGCGCGCAAGACCAGCGCGGCGGCGCCGTTCAGCCAGCTCGCGGGCGCGGCCAGCCAGTCGCAAGGGCTGAGCGCGACGGAGGCCATGCCGAGCAGCAGCGGGATCTCCGACAACGGGACGAGGATCAGATTGATGATCACGCCGCCCCAGCTGGCCGTGCCGAACAGTCCGAGCGCGAGCGGCGCGCCGGCGAGGGTCGCCGCCGCCGAGATGGCGAGTCCGCCCAGGACGAAGGCGCGCGCCCGCGCGCGGACGCGCAGGGCGGCGCTCCGCGTCGGAGCCGGCGTGAGACGTTCTTCCGGATTTGGCTCGGTCGCCAGGCGCGCCGCCGGACCGCCGGCGACGATGATGCCGAGCACGGTCGCATAGCTCAGCTGGAAGCCCGCATCCGCGCAGGCCCCGGGTTCCATGATCAGGGTCACCGCGCAGGCCAAGGCCAGGGATTGCAAGGCGGGCGTCGCGCGTCCGCCGACGCGTCCGCCCCAGAGGAAGGCGGCCATGGTCCAGGCCCGCGCCGAGGAGGGGGACGCGCCGGTGACCTGAACGTAAAGCCAGAGCAGCGCCAGGATGACCAGGCCTGCGGGCAGGTCCGGCAAGCGGATGCGGCGCGCGCACCAGAGCAGCACGGCCGCCATGCCCGCGATGTGCAGGCCGCTGATGGCGAAGAGATGCAGCGTGCCGGTCGCGGCGAACGCCGTCTTGGCGTCGGCCGGCAGGAGCGCGGTGCGACCGAGCATCGTCGCCGCGAGCATCGCCCCGCCGGCGGGATCCTCCCAAGGCAGCATACGCAGCCAAGCCTCGAGCCGGGCCTGCTGCGCTTGTCGCCAGCCGGCGAAGCGCGAGGCCGGCGCGAGCACGCCCAGCACCCGGCCGCCGCGCAGTTTGAAGGTCGCTCCTTGCGAGCGGAGCCAGGCGTCGTATCCGCCGGCCTCAGGGGCGAGCGGAGCCAGGCCTCCGGCGATCATCAGTTCGCTGCCTTCGGGAGGGCAGTCGCCGCGCGCCGATATCGCGACGCGTCGGCGAAAGAGCGCATCGTCGCGCTCCGTCACCCAGCCCCAGCCGCTCCAGCCTTCGTCGCCGGTCCGCGGGGTGGCGCGTTCGATGCGGAAGGGTAGTTCGACGAAGCTTCGCCGGAGCGGGAGCGGTTCGCGTGGCGGAGTCCGCAGGTGATGCCAGGCGGCCCCGAGGGCGATGCCCGCGCAGGCCAGCGCGAACAAAGTCACCCCGGCGAAGCGCCCGCCGACCCAGGCGAGCAATAGGGCGATGGCGCCCCCGGCCAGCCATGGACCGGGGGTTGCGTCGAGGGCCGCGTCGAGCGAGGCTCCGGCGAGCAGGGGCAACGCGAGCCAGAGGGCGGGGCAATGGCCGAACCGGTCGGGGGTCAGGGAGTCTTGCTCCAGGGGGTCGGGCCGGTCCATGCACGGAGGCCTTCGCCGCCGATGGGCAGGGTGGCGACCTCCGCGGCCAGCGAAACCCAGGCCGGGTGCTTGGCGAGCGCGGGGTCCTGAAGTAGATTACCTAGGGGTTTGACGACAAATCCCCGGGAGGACCACCTAGGGTGGGGGAGGGTGACCGTCGGGCTGACCCACTCGCCCCCTTCATAGAAGAGCAGATCGATATCCAAAGTCCGTGGGCCGTTGCGTTCGGCGGTGCGTCGCCGCCCCAGCTCGAGCTCGATGGCTAAGGTTCGGACGATGAGTTCGTCGGGATTTAAGCCACAATCTATTGCCAGACAAAGATTTAAGAAATTTGGTTGATCGGCGTACCCCACCGGATCCGAGTCCACGGCCTGGGAAATGGCCAGAACCCGGACGCCCGGGAGGGAGCCAAGGGCGTGGATGGCCAGGCCCAGGATGGCGGCGCGGTCGCCGACATTGCTTCCCAGCCCAAGAAGATACTGCCGACGAGCGCCCTTCACGCCCGAACTCGGCGGATTTTCACCGAAATCGCGTCAAACTCTGCAGCCACGGGGGCGAACGGCTTGTTGACCTCGACCGTGACGGCTTGGACGCAGCTGAACGTACCCAAAATACGCGCCGCGATCTGCTGGGCGAGGGTCTCAATCAGATAGACCGGCTGGCCTGTGAGCTGGGCTTCGACCGTGCGGATGACATCGGCATAGTTCACGGTCAGTTTCAGGTCGTCGGCGGCGGCCGCCGGGCGGGTGTCGACCTCCAGGTCGACGGAGACCGTGAAGCGTTGGCCGAGGCGTTTTTCCTCGGGCAAGGCCCCGTGGTGTCCGAAGGACTTGATGCCGGCGATCCTGATGATGTCCACGCCCCGATGAATGACCGCCGGAGACGACCCTGCAAGCGCCTTCCCGCCCTCGGTCGGCATTTGTTAGAAGTCCCCACTTGACCAACCTTCCGAGGGTCGCTGACAGTCCGCGGAATACTATGCCTAAGAGGACCGATATCCGCTCAATCCTCATCATCGGCTCGGGACCGATCATCATCGGCCAAGCCTGCGAGTTCGATTATTCCGGCACCCAGGCCTGCAAGGCCCTGCGTGAAGAAGGCTACCGGGTCATCCTGGTGAATTCCAATCCGGCCACGATCATGACGGACCCGGAGACGGCGGACGTCACCTATGTCGAGCCTCTCACGGTCGAGTCCGTCGAGCGCATCATCGCGAAAGAGAAGCCCGACGCGCTCCTCCCGACGCTCGGCGGCCAGACGGCGCTCAACCTCTCGCTCAAGCTCGCCCGCACCGGCGTCCTCGCCAAGCACGGCGTCGAGCTGATCGGCGCGAAGGAAGCGGCGATCGAGCGAGGCGAGGACCGCGAGATCTTCAAGAAGCTCATGCTCGACATCGGGCTCGACGTCCCGCGCTCCCGCGTCGTGAAGACCCTCGAGGCCGCGCGCGAGACCATCGCCCTCATCGGCGGCGAGTTCCCGGTCATCATCCGTCCTTCCTACACGCTCGGCGGCACCGGCGGCGGCATCGCCTACAACCGCGAGGAGTTCGAACGCATGGCGCAGGCCGGCCTCGACGCCTCCCCCGTCCACGAGGTCCTCATCGAGGAGTGCCTCCTCGGCTGGAAGGAATACGAGATGGAAGTGATGCGCGACCACAAGGACCAGTGCGTCATCATCTGCTCGATCGAGAATTTCGACCCGATGGGCGTCCACACCGGCGACTCCATCACCGTCGCCCCCGCGCTCACGCTGACCGACAAGGAATACCAGCTGATGCGCGACGCCTCGTTCGCCGTCATCCGCGCCGTCGGCGTCGAGACCGG
>JBDKKH010000051.1:0-3533 GCA_039796215.1 Verrucomicrobiota bacterium | reverse complement strand
TCTGGATCATCTGCCTCTTCGTCAACGTCGGCATGTGGTTCGAGCGTTTCGTGATCACCGTCACTTCGCTCGCCAATGACTACCTGCCGTCCAGCTGGGGGTACTACAGCCCGACGATCGTCGATATCTTCACCTTCTTCGGCACCTTCGGCTTCTTCTCGGTCCTCTTCCTTCTCTTCATCCGCTTCCTTCCGCTGCTCCCGATGGCTGAATTGAAGATGGTCGCGCCGCAGGCCGACCCCCACGCCCACTGATCTCCGCCGCCCAACGACCATGAACGAACGTAACGAACGCATCCACGGCGTGGCCTGCACTTTCCGCAAGGTCTCCGACGTGTTTCACGCCGCCGAGAAGGTGCGCGATGCCGGCTGGAAGAACTGGGACGTGCACACGCCTTTCCCGATCCACGGCATGGACCAGGCCATGGGTCTGCCTCGCTCCCCCGTCCCGCGCCTGACCCTGCTGGGCGGCGTCACCGGCTTCATCACCGGCTGTCTCCTTACCTGGTATATGAACTCGTACGACTACCCGCTGATCGTCGGCGGCAAGCCCTACTGGAGCGTGATCTTCCCGTTCCCCATCATCTACGAGTGCACGATCCTGTTGGCCGCCTTCGGCACCTTCTTCGGCCAGTTCATCTTCAACCGCCTGCCGCGTCACAATCACCCGCTCTTCGACCTCCCGAACTTCGCCCGCATCTCGGACGACACGTTCATGATCGTCCTCGAGGCCCGTGACCCGCAGTTCCATCTCGATGAGTCGCGCAACTTCCTCCAGTCGCTCGGCGGCCAGGAGATCACCGTCATCCGCGACTAATCCGCCCCCCATGACCCGTTACCTAGCATTCCTCGCCGTTGCGGTCGTCGCCACGATCAGCTTCCTCGGCTTCCAGGGCAAGGTGTCCAAGGACACCCCGGTCTATGTCTTCGACGACATGGACTATCAGAACAAGTACAAGGCCCAGGGGGAGAACAAGTTCTTCGCCGACGGCCGTGACTCCCGTCCGCCCGTCGCCGGCACCGTCGCCCGTGGCAACGGTCTCGAGCCCCTCAAGGTCTTCTCCGCCGACTACCGTCGCGCCGAATCCCTCAACCCGTCGTTCGTCTCCGGCAAGGACGCCAAGGGCTCCTTCCTCGCGGGCTTCCCGACGCAGTCGCTGAAGCTCACGAAGGGCCAGCCGCAGCCTTACGCGGTCGACGCCTCCGTGCTCGCCCTCGGCCAGGCCAAGTATCAGGTCTACTGCGCCGTCTGCCACGGCGACGCCGCCGACGGTAACGGCATCATGAAGGTGCGCTCCGCCCTCGAAGGCGACGTCGCCATCGTGACGATCGCCAACCTCCAGACGCCGGTCATCCGCGCCTACCCGAACGGCCAGATCTACGACGTCATCACCAACGGCAAGAACACCATGATGGGTTACGGCGACAAGCTCTCCCCCGAGGAGCGCTGGGCCGTCGTGGCCTACCTGCGCGCCCTGCAGCTCTCCCAGAACTGCCCGCCCGAACTCGCCCCCGCCGCCGTGAAGGCCCAAATCAAGTAATTCGTCCATGAGCACTTCCTCGCCTCACGCCCTCACCGCCCACTGGAAGAAATTCCTGGCCGTCGGCGTCGTCGCCCTCGCCGTCGTCTGGTATTTCGCCTTCGCCGGCGTCCAGCACCACGACAACCGCCAGGCCCTCTCCGTCCTCGTCGGCTCGCTCTTCTGGGTCGCCGTCCTCATCGGCATGCTGATGCTGACGATGATCACCCGCGTCTTCGACGCCGGCTGGGCTCCGCTCATCCGCCGCAACTGGGAACTCCTGATCGCCGGCCTGCCCGTCGTCATCCTGATCGGCATCGTCCCGCTGGCCTTCCTGCCCGACTTCCGTCACGCCGTCTGGTATTGGACCGACGGCTCCCACGTGCTCCCCAGCGGACACAAGGTCGGCCATGACCCGATCCTCATCGCGAAGAGCTGGTTCCTGAACGAATCGTTCTTCCTCGTCCGCATCGCCCTCTACGTCGGCGTCTTCGGCCTGCTCGTCGCGCTGCTGCGCCGCTGGTCCTTCGCCCAGGACACCGATCGCACCGCCGGCCACACGCACCGCCTGCACGCCGTCTCCGCCGTCGGCATCCCGCTCTCGGCCGTGACGCTCACCATGCTGGCCTTCGACTGCCTGATGGCCCTCTCGTACCACTGGTTCTCGACCATGTACGGCGTGTGGTTCTTCGCGCTCGCCATCCGCCTGGCCCTCGCGGTCACGGTGATCCTCACCTACAAGCTGTCCAACGGCGGCTGGCTCGACGGTCTCCTCAACCAGGCCCATCGCCATGTCCTGGGCTGCCTGATGCTGGCCTTCACCGTGTTCTGGGCCTACATCAGCTTCTCCCAGTACTTCCTGATCTACACCGCGAACATCCCGGAAGAGACCTTCTGGTATAACATCCGCGAATTCGACGCGGCCACCGGCCTCAAGAACGAATGGTGGGGCGTCTCGTTGTACCTCATCTTCGGCTTCTTCTTCCTGCCGTTCCTCACGCTCCTCTTCTACCGCACCAAGATCGTCGCCGGCCGGCTCCTCGCCGTGGCCTGGGTGATCATCGTCGGAGGCGTCGTGGATCTCTGGTTCAACGCGATCCCTCGCCAGGTCTACGACAAGGCCGCGCCGGAGGGTTTCGTGGTGACGCCTTTCCTGACCTCGTCTCTCTTCCTCGACCTCGCGGCCATCCTCGGCTTCGGGGGCGTCGTCATCGCGCTGTTCCTGCGCGGCGCATCCAAGCAACAGACCATCCCCGTCCACGACCCTCGCATCCTCGAGTCCATCCATTACCATGAGTGATTCTTCTTCCTCCGGGAAGCGCCCCCTGATCCCCGGCCAGGTCGCCGTCTGGCTCGGCGTCGTCGCCTTCGTCGCCGCCGGCCTGATCGTGACCGGCTACTCTTACCTCGCGCTGCGTCAGGCGCCGAACGCCGACGCCCTGCGCCGCCAGGCCCAGAAGGACCTGCGCGCCGAGAACGCGAAGAAGGCGCAGGCCCTCCTCACCGAGCCCGCCCGTAACGCCGACGGGACTTTCCGCATCCCGGCCAAGTCCGCCTTGGCCCTCGCCTCCGCGGACGCCAAGGTGCTCGACAAGGTCCGCCTCGCCGCTGCTCCGGCTGCGCCTTCGGCGCCGGCCAAGCCCGTCGTCGAGGCTTTCGTCAAAGCCGACGCCGAGCAGATGAAGCGCGGCGCCGCCGTCTACGCGCGTACCTGCATCGCCTGCCACCAACCGACCGGCCTCGGCCTGCCGCCCGTCTTCCCGCCGCTGGCCAACGCCCCGATCGTCGTGGGCAACCCCGAGCTGCCGGTGAAGTTCATCCTGCAGGGCCTGATGGGTCCGATCACCGTCAACGGCATGGCTTATAACAGCATGATGCCGCCGGTCGCCGGCGTGAGCGACGCCGACATCGCCGACGTCCTCACCTACGTCCGTCAGAGCTTCGGCAACCAGGGCAACCCGGTCACCGCCGAGCAGGTCAAGGCGATCCGCGACGCGAACGCCGCGCGCACCGC
>JBDKKH010000050.1:0-8583 GCA_039796215.1 Verrucomicrobiota bacterium | reverse complement strand
GTCGACGGCGGCATCAACGTCGAGACCGGGCGGCTCTGTCGCGCGGCCGGCGCGGACACGCTGGTCGCCGGCACGGCCTTCTTCAAGGCTCCCGACCGCCGGGCGTTCGTCCGCGACCTGACCGCCTAAGCGGCCGCGGGCGGCGGGTCGAGCCGCTGCTCCTTCTCCTTCTGCAGGCGGAGCTGTCCGCAGGCCGCGTCGATATCGTGGCCCTTCTCCCGTCGCAACGTAGCCGTGACGCCGAGGGCGCGCAGCTCTTTGACGAAACGGTCCTGGCGCGTCAGGGAAGGCCGCACCCAAGGCAGGCCTTCGACCTTATTGTAGGGGATCAGATTGACGTGGGCGTGGAGTTCGCGCGCGATGACGGCGAGACGCTTCGCTTGGTCGAGGGAATCGTTGATGTCCTCGATGAGGATGAACTCCAAGGTCAGCATGCGCCCGTGCTTGCGGGCGAAGGCCTTGGCGGCGGGGATCAGCTGCTCCAAGGGATACTTGCGGTTCACCGGCATGATCTGCTCGCGGACCTCGTTGGTCGCGCCGTGCAGGCTGATGGCCAGGCGGAAGCCCAGCGGCTCGTCGGCCAGCTTGAGGATCTTGGGGACGACCCCGGAGGTCGAGATGGTCACCCGCCGGGCGCCGAAACCGAAACCCCAGGGGGCATTGACGATGCGCAAAGCGGCCAGAAGGTTGTCGTAATTGGCCAGGGGCTCGCCCATCCCCATCACCACGATATTGTCGAAAGAGGCCAGGCCTTCGGCAGCTCTGGCCGGGTCGGCTTTATCCTCGATCCGGCAGACTTGGACCAGCTGGGAGACGATTTCCCCCACGGAAAGGTCTCTTTTCCAGCCTTCCAAGCCGGAAGCGCAGAACTTACACCCGTAAGCACAGCCCACTTGGGTCGAAATACAGATGGTTCGGCGGGATTTCTCCTGGCCCACCCCCTCCATCGGCGCACGGATGATGACAGTCTCGATCAAAGACCCGTCTCGGAGGCGTTGCAGGATCTTCTGGGTGACGTCCGAAGAGGCTTTCCGCTGCATCAAGGCCGTGGCCTCGAAATCGTAATGCTCGGCCAGCCAAGCCCGCAGGGGGGCGGGCAGGTTGGTCATGACCTCAGGTGACTCCGCCCGGCGGGGATAGATCCATTCGAAGATCTGCCCCGCCCGGTAGCGAGGGTGGCCGCCCGCGACCAGACGCTCGCCGAGAGACTCAGGGGTTTCGCCATGGATTGAGGGTTTTTCGGGCGTAAAGGCCATAGAGGTGACGCGGGGCGACGGAAGGCGAATTCGGAGACTCCGATGCCCCCAGCCTTCCTGCTTGCAAGTGAGAATTGTTGTCCCCAAAACCCTCTTTTGCAATGAGCAACAAGGCCCTGACCCCACAAGGTGGTAAAATGAACTCCCTTCAAGCCGCCCTCGACCTGGTGGCGACGGGTCAGCCGGCCTTCTGCCTGCACCAAGCATGGGGTATCGGCGTCATCCGTTCCTACGACGAGGCCGCCAAGCGTTTCTCCATCGATTTCCCTGAGCAGAACAAGAAGGGCCACGCGATGGACGCCGCCTTCTTCCTCGGCAAGATCGAGTTCATCAACCCCACCGGCGTGGTCGCCAAGGCTTACGCTGACGCCACCAAGGCCGAAATCGCCACCCAGGTCGCCAACGACCCCGCCGGCCTGGTCAAGGCGCTGCTGGCCGAGTACCCGACGGGAGAGTGTACCTCCTACGCCCTCGAAGCCAACCTCGAACGCGTCCATTTCGCCTCCCTGCCTGCCGGCAAGGACCGCCACGCGGCCTTCAAGGCCTGGTGGACCAAGGGCCGCGCCGCCGTCCGTAAAGACCGCGCCATCCTCGTCCCTGAACGCAAAGGCGGCCTCTACGCCCTGCTGGAAGCCCCTCAGGACCTCGGTGAAGATCTCTTCGCCCAGTACGAGTCCGCCCCGAATTTCGAACGTAAACTCCTCCTGCTCGAAGAGCTGGCGATCAGCACCGCCGCCGAGACGCGCTCCGCCGCGAACCAGGCCAACCTCGAGAAAGTCTCCGCCGACCTTCACAAGGAAATCCGCAAGCTGGAGACCGCGCGCCGCCGCGACAACCTCCCGTCCATCCTCGGAGGCATCTGGAACCGCGACAAGTTCTTCCGCTCGGCCGTCGAGAACGTCGAGACCGCCAGCCCCACCGCCTCCGAGATCATCGCCCTCTGCACCGAGAGCGACCTCGCCTTCGTCGCGCTCAATATCCCCCACACGAGCGAGAAGATCCGCAGCCTGCTCGATCTCGTTCGCGCCCACCACGGGGACAACTGGGCCGACCGCGCCTTCGACCTGCTCCGCAACCGCGACATCGGCGGCACCAAGAGCGGCTCCGCCAAACTGGTCTCGGAATGCATCGGCTACCTCTGCGACCAGGAGCTCTCCGCCGAAGTCGGCCGCCGCTTCTCGCAGTGGCTCGAGACCCGCGAACTGCGGGCTCCGGTCATCATCTGGGTCATCAAGAACCGCGACTCCAAGAAGTACGCGGACATCGTCAGCCGCCTGATCCACCCGGGCCTGCTGGGCGCCATCCTCGCCTCCATCGACACCGAGTCGCTGGAATCCAACTCCACCGCCCGCATCCCGCTGGCCAACGAGCTGATCAAGGACAAGGAACTCATCGGCCACATCCTCAGCCCCGCCGGCGGCAAGAAGGCCGACAGCGAGACGGTCTTCGACCTGACCCGCACGATGATGAGCAGCCAGGGCTTCGACGAGATGACCAAGAAGGCCCTCCTCTCGCGCCTCGCCAAGATCGAGCCGCACGTCCAACGCCTCGCCAAGTCCAAGCACTCCGGCTCCGAAGCCGAAGAGAAGGAATTGCTCGTCTCCAAAGCCTCCAAGGAGGAGAAGGAACGCGAACTCGAAGACCTCGTGAAAGTGCGCCTGCCCGCCGTCAAGGAGGCGATCCAGGTCGCCAAGGAGCATGGTGACCTTCGCGAAAACTCCGAATACAAGATGGCCCGCCAGGACCACGACACCCTCTCGGCCCGCCGCGCGGAACTCGACGGACTTCTCAAGAAAGCCCGCGTGACCGACTTCAGCGAAGCCCCCACCGACGTCATCAGCGTCGGCTCCAGCATCGTCCTGCGCCGCGGCTCCGACCAAGCCGAAATCTCCTACGACATCCTCGGCGCCTGGGACGGCCGCCCGGAGCAGAACGTGCTCTCGTACATCTCCCCGTTGGCCAAGCAGTTCCTCAACCACAAGCTCGAGGAATCCTTCACGACCAACATCAACGGCAAGTCCGAGCAATGGACCGTCCTGCGCATCACCCGCTGGGTCGATAAGCGCTGAGGACCGGCGCCAGCCGACCCCGAGGAAGCCCCGCCCGCGGGGCTTCCTTTTTTGACAACCCCGCGGACGCCGCCCATCCTGCCCCCATGCCCGACCCTTGGGAATCCCTGCGACTCCTCGCCGACCCGACGCGGGCACGCATCCTCCAGCTCCTCCAGCGCGGCGACCTCGCGGTGGGGGAACTGCAGGAAATCCTCGGCCTGCCGCAGTCGCGCATCTCGACGCACCTCGCCCTCCTGCGCAAAGCCGGGCTGGCCCATGATCGACGCGACGGTAAGAAATCCTTCTATGCGCCGGCCCGCGACCTGCCCCCCGGGGTGGCGGCCATCGTCGAGGCCGCCTTGGCCGCGAGCGCCCGTGAGCCCAAGTTCGCGTCGGACCAGCGGGCGCTGCAGCGCATCGTCGAAAAACGCCGCCAGAAGGCCGAGCAGCACTTCAACCTCGTCGCTGACCGGCTAGGTCGGAACTACTGCCCTGGGCGATCCTGGGAGGCGATCGGCCAGATGCTCTTCCTGCTGACGCCGCGCATCCGCATCGCCGACCTCGGCGCCGGAGACGGCACCCTGTCCCGGCTGCTCGCCCGGCAGGCGGAAAGCGTCCACTGCATCGACAGTTCGCCGCGCATGGTCGAAGTCGGCCGCGCCTTGGCGAAAAAGGAGCAGCTCCGGAATCTCACTTATATCCTAGGAAACATCGAGAAAGTGCCGCTGGCCGACCGCAGCATCGACCTGGCCCTGCTCAGCCAAGCTTTGCATCATGCGGAAAACCCGCGGCAAGCGCTCCATGAAGCCTTCCGCATCCTGAAGCCCGGAGGCCGTCTCATCGTCCTGGACCTGCGCGCCCATCGCTTTGAGAAAGCCCGGGAGATCTACGCGGACCGCTGGTTGGGTTTCAAAGAGAACGACTTACACGACTGGATCGAGGAGGCCGGCTTTGTTCAATCCGAGGTCCGCGTCGTGGCCAAGGAAGCCAAGGAACCCGGGTTCGAAACCATCCTGGCGACCGGTCTGCGTCCGGCGGGCTGAGGCACCCGCCGAGGCGTCGCTTTCCGGGCTGACTTTTAGTCCCTTAAGGGGGGCTTATTGCTTGGCAGGCCTCGGCCAAACGAGCAAATTGGGACGACACCCCGACGCGGAGTAATCGCTCCCCTCACCCGATGCTTATCCAAGAGTCCCGTACCTACCAATTGGCCAAGGCAGCCCTGCTCGCCGTCCTGCTCGCCATCACCCCGGTCACCGGGACGCTCAAGGCCCAGCCCAAGCCGCCGGCCGCGGAAAAGCAGCCGGAAGACCCCCTGTCGCTTCTCTACAAGTCCGGCGACAAGGCCTACGAGGAGAAGAAGTATGCGGCGGCCCTCTCGATCTTCGAGCAGCTCGAGTCCAAACTCGGCGACGTCGAGCCCAAGCTCAAGGCCGTGCTCAGCATCCGCAAGGCCGCCTGCCTTTTCTCGATGAAACAATGGGAGAAAGCGCAGGTCGAACTGCTGGCTTTCCTGGAAAAATACCCGAAGGGCACGGAAGATTTCTACGACAACGACAACCGCCGCGGCACCGCCGAGCTGCTCCTGATCGATTGCTTCTCCAAGCAGAGCAAGTGGGACCTCGCCCTCGGTCGGCTTGAGAAGATCCGCGTCAACGCCCTCGCGCGCCCCGAAGACCGCGTCAACGCCTTCACGCTTTCGGCCCAGATCATCGTCGACCGCGCCCAGAACGAAGGGGAAGCCGCCAAGAAAAACGCCTACGGACAGGCCATCTCGCTGCTCAAGCAGGCCACCGCCGGCGGCATCGGCACGCCGGAGCGACGCGAGGCCGCCAACCGCCTCGTCGAGATCTACGCCAAGCTCGGCCTCGCCAAGGAAGCGACCCAGCTGAAGAACGAGATCGACGCCAAGAGCAACGGCTCCCCGGTCGAGATCGTGCGCTCCAACATCCAGCGCCTTGAGATCGGCGACGCCCGTTTCGCGGCCGCCGAATCGGCCGGCGACGAGGCCGCCAAGGCCGCCCTCTACCGTCAGGCCCTCGACAACTACCAAGGCACCCTGCGCCGCGCGAGCCTCACCCGGACCTTCACCCGCGCCATCGAATCAAGGGAGACCGAGCTGGAAGCGATGAAGAAAGCGACGCCGAAACCCAGCCCGGAACAGACCGAAGTCCTGGGCAAATTCCAGGCCGAGACGGAACAGCTCAAGAAAATCGAGACCGAGTTCCTCGCCAACAAGGACTACGACGCCTTCATCTCCTACCGCATCGGTCTCTGCCTGCTCGAACTGAAGCGGCCCTGGGAAGCCTACGTGGCCTTCCTCGACATCTTCGAGAACAACCCGGGCTTCAGCCGCATCTCCGGCGCCTACTACTACCATGTCACGGCGCTGCGTCGCATCGGCCGGAACGCCGAAGCCCAGGCCAAGTGCAAGGAGTTCATCCAGAAATTCCCCAACGACGAGTCGGTCTCCGCGATCGGCCTGATCCTCGGCGAGATCTCGCAGGACCGCGAGGAGTACGTCGAAGCCATCGCCCATTACAAATGGGTGCAGTCGAACGTCAAGACGCTCAGCCCCGACATCGCCGAGGAGATCGACTTCCGCATCGCCTCCTGCCTCTTCTCCCAGGTCGAGTGGGCCCCCGCCGAAAAGGCCCTCGAGGCCTTCCTGTCCAAGTACTCCCGCTCGCAGATGCGCCAGCAGGCGCTCTACATGAACGCGCTCTGCTCGTTCTTCCAGGGCAAGTACAAGGAGACCAAGGCGGAATTCGACCGCTATGAGCGGGAATTCCCCAAGGGGCAGTTCATCCCTGACGTCCGCTACCGCCAGGCGCTGGTCAAGTTCGGCGTCACCCCGCCCGACATCGACGGCACGATCAAGCTCTGCGAAGACTGGCTCCGCGACTTCGGCGCCAGCAAGAACGAGGACGTCGTCAACCAAGTCCCCGAGGTCCACACCCTGATCGGCGACGCCAACATGCGCCTCGCCGACGAGCTCGACAAGAAGGTGAAGGCCGCCGACCTCGACGTGCGCGTCAACCAGAGGACGCCCGAGAAGGGCCGGTTCGTCGCGATCAAGGAAAAGCTCGAATCCGAGAAGGAAGCCGCCACCGGCAAAGCCGTCGACGGCTACGAGGCCGCGGTCAAGACCTCGCGCACGAACCCCGCGGCGCTCGAGTTCGCCCTCGGAGAACTCCGCAAGCTCCTGCCCGGACGCGGCGAGCATAAGCGCATGCGCGACCTCTTCCAGCAGCTCTTCAACTGGGACCGCAACGACCCCAAGGCCATGACCTATCTTTACGAGGTCATCCGCTCGACGGAACGCATGGGTGACCTGCCCGAGTTCGCCCAGCAGGCCGATAAGGTCCGCAAGGACTTCAGCGGCAAGCTGGCCGACGGACGCAAGACGGTCGACCAGCTTGAGCGCAAGAACGGCGTGACCCGCCCGGAGATCGACGCCGCCAAGGAAGCCGTCAAGAAGCTGTCCGCCGAGCTCGAGGGCGAACTGGCCAAGGTCGAGGCCCGCCGGCAGGAATCCATCGCGAAGGAGAAGCTGCGCGCGCTCACGATCCTGTCCGACGCGGTCGCGGACTCCATCAACGACCGCAAGCAGGAGGGCACCGAGAAACTGATCGTCTTCCTGGCCGAGAAACTCGCCCGCAAGATCAAGCGCGTGAAGCCGGGCGCCAAGCCCGAACCGGGCGCCTACACCAGCGCGGACGCCGAAAGCGAGCTCCGCAAGCTGCTCAAGCTCGAGGAGAACCGAGACTCCCTCGTCGCCCAGGCCCGCGGCTACTTCGCCCTCGGCCAGCTCGCCGTCTTCACCCGCGAACCTGAGAAGACCGCCGCCAACTACGCCAAGATCGCCGCCAACTTCAAGGCCGAGGAGCTGAACGCGACGATCCTCGCGGTCGTCGGGGACAGCCTGCTCGCCAAGGGAGACCAGAAGAAGGCCGGCGAGTTCTACGCCTACATCCTCGAGCACGCCCGCTCCTCCGAATACGCCGACTACGGCTTCGCCGGCCTCGCCGAGATCCGCCTGGGCGAGAAGAAATACAAGGAGGCCCTCGCCCTGTGCGACGAGGCCATCGAGAACAACATCCTGATGTCCAAGGAGCTCGACCTGCGCTTCGCCCGCGCCCGCGCGCTCGCCGAGACCCGGGACTACGCCAAGGCCAAGGCCGAGTTCGAGGAGATCGCCAAGACCAAGGAGTGGCGCGGCGAGAAGACCGCGGCCTCCCTCTACTGGCTCGGCCTGATGGCCGAACGCCAGGCGACCGACGAGAAGGGCTACAACGAAGCCATCGCCTACTACCGCCGCTGCTTCATGACCTGGAAGAAATACGAGGTCTGGGCCGCCCGCTCCTATCTGGCCGCCGCCAAGCTGTTCGGCTCGAAGCTGAACCAGAAAGACGCCGCCAAGGCCATCCTCAAGGAGATGCTGGAGAAAGACCGCATCAAGGACACCCGCGAAGCGGAACAAGCCAAAGCCTACCTCCTCGGACTCTGATCGCCATGCGCCTCCTCCTGCTCTCCGCCCTGACGCTGGTCGCCGACGCGGCCTCGGCCCAGACGTTCGTCTTCAAGAACGAACGCTGGGAGATCAACGACCCCTTCAAGATGGACAACTCCATCCCGCCCAAGGCGGTCGTGGATCCCAAGAAAGGCGTCATCAACCCCGTCAAGGGCTCGGTCGACCTGACCAAGAACGAAGGCGGCTTCGAGGTGACCCTCACCCGAAAACTATCCGAGGTCACGGAGGTCGTCTGGCCCATGCCCGCCCGACTCACGGAAGCCCAGAACAACGTCGCCCGAGGCGAGCCCGCCAAGGCCCTCGACAACGTCGAAGCCGTGCGGAGGCTCTTTGAGCCCATGAAGGCCGCCAAGGGCTCGTGGTGGATCAAGGCGTCCCTGATCAAACTCGACGCCTTGGACCGGCTGGAAAACGACACGGCGACCGCCTCCTTCCTGGATTCCTTCGAGCGGGAAGAAGTCGCGAAGCAGCCCGAAGTCACCACCCAGATCCAGCTCGCTCGCCTGATGCTGCGCGCCCGCAAGGGCGAACATGAGGCGGTCATCCGCGAAGCCTCCGAACTGCTCACGAAAGTGGACGGCGCCGAACTCCACGCCCGCCTGCACATCGTCAAGGCCAACTCCCTCCTCGCCACGCGCAAATACGAGGCCGCCATGAACACCTACCTCCGCGTGCCGGTGTTCTACGGCTCCGAGACGGAGTTCATCCCGAAGGCCCTGCTGGGCGCCGCCCGCGCCTTCCGCGG
>JBDKKH010000049.1:0-5049 GCA_039796215.1 Verrucomicrobiota bacterium | reverse complement strand
CCAGACCTGCTGCGGTCAGCCTTCGTTCAATTCCGGACAGTGGGATGTCGCGCGCGAGGCGGCCATCCGCGCGCTCGGCGTGTTCCGCGGCGCCGAAGTCGTCGTCGGACCTTCGGGTTCTTGCGTCGCGATGATGCGCCAGTTCTATCCCGAACTGCTCAAGGGCACGCCGCATGCGGCCGAAGCCGACGACCTGGCTGCGCGCACCTTCGAGTTCTCTGAGTTCCTGGTGAAGAAACTCGGCGTCGTCGATGTCGGCGCGAAGTTCGCCAAGAAGGTCACCTACCATGACGGCTGCCACGCCCTCCGCGAACTGCGCCTCAAGGAGGAGCCTCGCCAGCTGCTCCGGGCCGTGAAAGGTCTCGAATTCATCGAGTCCGAGGAAGGCGAGTCCTGCTGCGGTTTCGGCGGCCTCTTTTCGGCCAAATTCCCCATGATCTCCACCGCCATGGTCCAGGTCAAAGGCGGCGCGCTGGCCCGTACCGGCGCGGATTACGTCGTCTCTTCGGACCCTTCATGCCTGCTCCAGATCGGCGGTTGGTTGTCCCGCGAAGGCAAGCCCATCCTCCCCCTGCACATCTCGGAAGTGCTGGCCCAAGACGCCTGAGACCATGGCCGACTCCAAAGCCATCTTCCTGAAGGACGCCGCGGTCAACGCCGCCGACGGCGACCAGCGCGCCTTCATCCGCACCGCCCTGGGGGGCTATTACGTCAACCGCGACCTTCAGAAGGCCCGCTACCGCGACTGGGAACGGGCCCGTGACGCCGCCTCGATGGCCAAGTGGAGCGCCGTCAACGACCTCGCCAACGTCCTCGAGAAATTCGTCGCGAATTTCGAGCGCAACGGCGGCGTGGTGCATTGGGCCCGCGACGCGGAGGAAGCCCGCGCGATCATCCTGAAGATCGCCGACGACGCGAAGGCCAAGGCCATCGTGAAGTCGAAGTGCATGACTTCGGAGGAGATCCATCTCAACGACGCCTTGGAGAAGGCCGGCTACGGCGTGGTCGAGAGCGACCTCGGCGAGTTCATCCAGCAGCTCCGCGGCGAAGCCCCTTATCACTTCGTCTTCCCGTGCATGCACGTGAAGCGCGAGGCCATCAGCGAGCTCTTCACCAAGCACCTCGGAACCGCGCCGACGAACAGCCCCGAGGAGCTCACGATGATCGCCCGCCGTCACCTCCGGCAGCTTTATATCGACGCGGACATCGGCATCACCGGAGCCAATTTCATGGTCGCCGAGACGGGGCAGATCTCGATCACCGAGAACGAGGGCAACGCCCGTCTCACCGCCGCCCTGCCGCGCATCCATATCGCCCTTTCCGGCATCGAGAAGGTCGTGCACAAGCTGGACGACCTTTCGGTGCTGCTTCCCATGCTGGCCACCGCCGGGGCGGGCCAGCCGATGACCTGCTACAACACGCTTTATTCCGGACCGCGGAAGAAGGGCGAATGCGACGGTCCGGAGCAGTTCCACCTGGTGCTCCTGGACAACGCCCGCACCCGCCTGCTCGCCGATCCGGAGCAACGCGACGCCCTGCACTGCATCCGGTGCGGCGCCTGCCTCAACGTCTGCCCGATCTTCAAGAACATCGGCGGCCTGGCCTATGGCACCACCTACCAAGGTCCCATCGGCTCGGTCATCACCCCGCACCTGCGCGGGCTCAAGCAGTGGAATCACCTCTCCGGCGCCTCGTCGCTCTGCGGAGCCTGCACCGACGCCTGTCCGGTGCGCATCGACCTGCATCACCACCTGCTGCATAACCGACGCAATGCGGCGAAGGAGTCGCCGACGCTCTTCGACCGCGTCTTCCATCACGGTTTCAACTTCGTCATCCAGCGCCCCTGGCTCTTCGCCGCGGGCGGACGGATTTTCCGGGCGACGCTGCCCCTGCTCCAGAAACTCCCCCTGCCCTACATGGGCGCGTGGATGAAGACGCGCGACCTGCCCAAGGCCCCCGCCCGTTCTTTCCGCGACCAGTGGAACCAAGACCATGCCTGACGCCCGTTCCGAAATCTTCGCCCGCATCCGCGAGGCCCTGAAGGTCAAGGCTCCCAAGCCCCACCTGAAAGGCGACGCCGCCGCCGGCAAGACGTCCGCCGTCGCCAAGCCTTGGTTGCCCGAAGGCGGAGAAACCGCCGAGGCCAGCCTGACGATCCTGGCGGAACAGCTCGCCAAGCTGAAGGCCGTGCTCATCCGCGTGCCCGACCAGGCCGCCGCGGCCCGGGCGCTTGCCGAGCTTTCGCAGGCCAAGTCATGGAAGAAGGTCGCCTATCATGGCGCCCCTCTGGCCCGTACCGCCGTCGCCGAACTGGGCTGCGTGACCTGGGAGGCGGACGCCTCTTTCGACAAGCAGGGCCTCGAGGGTTGCGATGCCGGCGTGACGACCTGCGAAGCGATCGTGGCCCAGCTGGGCTCCGTCCTGGTCTCGAGCGCAAGCTCAGGCGGCCGCGCGCTTTCCATCCTGCCCCACGTCCATGTCGTCGTGGCGGACGTCGCCCAGGTCGTCCCCGACCTGGGAGCGGCGCTCGCTCTCACGCAGGCCCGCCATGGCGATACGATGCCGAGCATGCTGTCTTTCATCACCGGTCCGAGTCGGACGGGAGATATCGAGCGTATCCTGGTCCTGGGAGCCCACGGCCCCAAGGAACTGTATCTGATCCTGATCGGTTAAGCCTGTCGCCTGCCGGGTGTCGTTACGGGTTGAGTCCGCCCGCCGATACGCATCTGATGCGTCATGTGGCTGCGTCTGCTCATCCTCGCACCCGTGCTCGCCTGGGCCGAGCCGTCCCTCCTCTCGGATTGGCAGAAACAATATGAAGTCTGGAGCGGGAAGGCTCCGCGTTCCAAGGTCGAGTCGCCGCAATGGTCGGAAAGCGGCCGCACTTTGGCGTTCGGCTGGTCGACGCCGCAGGGCGTCGAGTGGCGGCTGGTCGACTGCCTCTCCGGAAACCTCAGGCCGGCCTTCGAGCCGGACCGTTTGCGGCAGGCTTTCGCCGGGCTCGCCGGACGCAAGGTCGACGTGCGCTCCTGGCCGTTCAAGCGGGTCATCCCCCTGGATGACGGCGCGCTGCGCCTCGAGGGCGACAAGGAAGCCTGGATCTTCGGGGCCGATGGTCGGCTCGTCGCCGCGACGGCGCCTTCGCCCGCCCGTCTCTCTCCTCGTTCGGATGGCGCCGGGCGCATCCTGAACGCCGGCAAGACCGGCCTGCGCTCGCCGGCCGGTCCTGAATCCGTCGAATTGCGCGAAGGCGGCGTCTATCTGGCCTTGGCGACCACGCCCGCCGTGCGCCTGAAAGTCGGTCCGGCCGACGAAGCCGGCCAGGCATTCGTCGGACCCTTGTCCTGGGCGCCCGATGGCAGGCACTTCGCCCTGTGGCGCGAACATCGTCGCCCGGTGCGGCAGTACAAGGTCGTCGATTCCGTCAAAGGCGTCACGCGTGACATCGATTACGACAAGCCCGGCGACCCACGCACCGAGCGCACGGCCTGGGTCTTCAGCGCTGACGGCAAGCTCGCCACCGCCTGTCCGGCCGAGCTCACCGGCACGACCTATTCCACCGACCGGTTGGACTGGTCCGCCGACGGCCGGGTCCTGCGCACCGAATACGTCCGCCGCGGTTTCACGGGGCACGGCGTCGTCGCCTATGAAGTCGCCCGAGGGGCTTGGCGGAAACTGCTGGCGGAGGAAGATCCCAAGTTCGTCTTCACCTTCGAGGCGCGCTACCGCCAGGATCTCTCCGATGAGCTGACGCTGTGGGCGTCCGAACGGAGCGGCTGGCAGCATCTTTACGCGGTCGACCTGCGCACCGGCGAGACCCTCCGTCCGGTGACCGCCGGCGCCTGGGTGATGAAGAAAGTGCTGCGCGTGGATCGTGAACGCGGGTGGGTCTACTTCCTCGCCGTGGGCCGGGTGGCCGGCGAGAATCCCTACCACCATCACGTGTGCCGGGCCAGCCTGGACGGGCGCGAAATCGTCGACCTGACGCCGTCCGACGCCCATCATGAGGCGGTGTTCTCTCCTGACGGAACCACGCTGGTCGACATCGCCTCACGCGTCGACCAGGCTCCGACGTACACCCTGCGTCGCGTGCAGGACGGAAAGGCCGTCGCCGTCTTGGGCGTGAACGACACCCGGTCCTTGGAGCAGGCCGGCTGGGTTCCCGCCCGCCCGTTCGTCGCCAAGGACCGCGAGGGCAAGTTCGACATCTGGGGGGTCGTCACCCGCCCCCATCCGTTCGACCCGACGAAGAAATATCCGGTCATCGAGAACATCTACGCCGGCCCGCATGGTTCTTTCGCGCCGCGCGCGTTCAACTGGTGGCACCGCAACCACCGGGAACTGTCCTCCCTCGGTTTCTACGTCGTCCAGATGGACGGACGCGGCACGAACCATCGCGGCAAGGAATTCCACCAGCAGAGCTGGAGGAATCTCAAGGACGGCGGGTTCCCCGACCGCATCGCCTGGCTCCGCGCCTTGGCCAAGACCGAACCCGGCATGGATCTCGGGCGCGTGGGTATCTTCGGCGGTTCCGCCGGCGGGCAGAACACCGCGCACGCCTTGCTGCATTACGGCGAGTTCTACAAGGCCGGGGCGGCGGACTGCGGCTGCTATGACAACCGCGTCGACAAGCTCTGGTGGAACGAGCAGTGGCTGGGTTATCCGCTCGGACCTTGGTACGACGAGAACGCCTGCGCTCCTTTCGCGGCGAAGCTCACCGGCCGACTGTTCCTGTCCGTCGGCGAGTCGGACACCAACGTCGACGTCAGGTGCAGCTATGACTTCCGCGACGCCCTCCTCGCGGCGGGCAAGAAGGACCGGCTGGAGTTCCATGTCGTCCCGGGCGCCAACCATGGCGCCGGCGAGACGGACGACATGCGCGTCAAGCGCGCCCGCTTCTTCCAAGCCGCGCTCGGCGGACCGCTCCCCTTATGACCTCTCCCAACTACGGCCTGATCGAACTGCGGCTGGCCAGCGTCAGCCAGTTGTTCAACACGATGGACCCCTCGCCCTTCCATGAGCGTGACTTGGATCATGACGCCGAAGAGT
>JBDKKH010000048.1:0-2675 GCA_039796215.1 Verrucomicrobiota bacterium | reverse complement strand
CTGCCGCTCGGCGAATTCGGCCGGAGTGTCCTGTCGGAGCGAGGCGAGATCGGTGGCGAGGAAGGCCCGGAGCGCCGCGCGCTGCGTCGGCGACAGGGCGAAGTCGGGCGCGCCGGCCCGGGATTTTTCGTCGGGGGCGAGGCAGCCTCGGTCGCCGGACTTCAGGACTTTCGCGAGCGGAGGCTGCGACGTGGCGGGCATGCCGGCGTGGCAATGCAGGCAGCCGCCGCTGACAAGCAGGGCCGCTCCGCGCGCGGCGTCTCCCGCGAGCGCGATGCGCTTGATCAGGCGGCTGTTCGCGAGGAGGTAGGCCGCGAGCTGCGTCGCTTCTTCCTCCGAGAGCCGGAAATGCGGCATGCGCGTGGCCGGGTAGTGCTTGGCGGGGTCTTGCAGGTATTCGACGAGCGCGGCCGGATGCCACTTGTCGTTCACATGACCCAGCGGGACGCGGTCCTGCGCATCCTTGCCTTCGGCGTCAGGGCGCTGGTGGCAGGCGATGCAGCCGAGGTTGGCGAAGAGCTCGCCGCCCTGGGGGGCGAGCTTCAGGTCGACCGTGCCGGCCTTGGGCGTCGCGCCTTGCGTGAGCATGGCGGCGAGGTCGGCGGCCTGATGGGCGGCTGCGGCCCCGGTGAAGACCTTGGGCATGAGCGAATGCGGGCGCACGGCATGCGGGTCGTGGATCCAGTCGGCGAGGAAAGCCGGTTTGAATTTCGCGCCGAGGTCGGCGAACACGGGAGCGTTCTGGCCGAGTTCCGGCATGCCGGCGCCTTTCGCGGGGATCAGCCCGGCGTCGGCATGGCACGCGGCGCAGTTCAGCTGGGCGAAAAGCAGCCGGCCGTCGCGCAACTGCGCGGCGCGCGCGAGTTCCTGGTCGGCGGCATGCGTGAGAAGCGTCGTCGGGACAGGTTCGAGCGGGAAGTCTTTCGAGGCCCAGTTCAGGCGGACGAAGGTGTCGCCGACGTCGGCGCTGGTGATTTCGGCGGTGAGGCGATTGGCGCCTTTGTTCAACTGGACGGCCTTGACGCCGGCCCCGTCGAGCACGGGCTGTCCGTTGACGCTGAGCTTGAACTTGCCGGAGGTCTCGACGGTGAGCTTGAAGGTCCCGCGCATCGGCGACTGCAGGTCGCCTTCCCATTTCGCGGTGAAGGGTCCGGCCGGCAGGAAGGGCGTGGGCGCCTGGCCCGCGGGCACATACAGCGCGAGGAGGCGATCGGCGCGGACGTCGGTCCGGCCGGCCGCCGTGAAGGTGACCTTGAGGCCGGCCGGCTCCGCGGCACAGAGGGTCGTCGCGAGGGTCGCAGCCAGCAGGCAGAGGAGGCGTCGGAAAAGCATGACGGGTCAGGCCTATTGGGACGCATTCCCGCCGTCAGGCAAGCCCCCAGCAAGAAGGCCCGGCGTTGGCCGGGCCTTACATCGCGAGGATTCCGGCCGCAGGCTTACTTGGCGAAGGAACGGTAGTCTTCGCCTTCCTTTTCCGGCACCACGTTGATGGTGTGGGCGATCTCGCCCGGCACGCGCGAGCCGTCGACGGCCTTCACGTTCATTTTCACGCGCATCTGCATGACGGGGATGAGTCCTTCGATCTCGAGCAAGACCGACTTGCCGTCCTCGGCGAGCTTGACGGAGCGGATCGGAACCTGGTCGGAACCTTTCTCCTCGGGCTTGCTGACCTTGTAGGTGTCTGAGCCATACGCGCCGGACCAGAGGTAGTTGTGCTGCTCGATCGACCAGTTCTGGGGGTCGGACGCGGTCTGCCGGTCGAGCGCGCCGGTGAAGCGGATCCGGAGGCCTTGCTTGGAAACGTGGAGCGCCTCCGGCATCGTGACGGACTTGCCGACATAGCGGACGCGCTGGATGGCGCCGTCCTTCACGCCGTTGGTCTGCCAGCCTTTGAGGCCGGCGACATAGAGCTGGCCGTCCGCGGGGCTGAAGCGCGCGCGCATCAGGCCGGTGGCGAACTTCAGCGGGAACTTCACCACGCCGCCCTGCGGGATGTCGCCGACGCGTTCCTGAAGGACCGCGAAGAGCGATGACTGTCCGTAAGAGAGGTAGAGCATGCGGCCCTCGAAGGGGCCCCACTTGCCTTGGTTGGCGGGTACCCAGATCTGGCCGCCGTTGGAGTTGTCGACGTCGAACGGGATCCAGCAGAGGTGCGGGCTGTATTTCGTCGGGGCAGGGGTGCGGTGGGCGAGGTCGGGGACCTCGATGAACTCGCCGGGCTTGGAGAAGTGGATGTAGTCCACGGGCACCCAGGTGCCTTGGTTGTCTCCGTTGGAGATCTCGCCGTTGGGGCCGACGCCCATGCCGTTGGGGGCGCGGACGCCGGTGGCGTAGACCTCGAATTTCTGGCCGTCCGGGGAGATCTTGAAGATGCAGCCGTGGTGGTCGCTGAGGGGACCCCAGCCGCGACCTCCCGGATTCACCGGTCCGCCTTTGAGGAAGTAGAAGTTCCCCTGGGAGTCGGTCTGCAGGTCGAAGGCGAACTCGTGGAAGTTGGAGGTCACCTGGACGTCGTTGTTGAAGTTCTGGTAGAAGTCCGCTTCGCCGTCCTTGTTGAAATCGTGCAGCAAGGTGATCTGGTCGCGGCCGAGGACGTAGACCTGCTCGTTGACGATCTTCAGGCCGAGGCCGTGGAAGATGCCGGTGGCGTAGCGGCGCCAGGTGATCCGGCTGAG
>JBDKKH010000047.1:0-19171 GCA_039796215.1 Verrucomicrobiota bacterium | reverse complement strand
CATCACGCCGAGGTCGGCACCCACGAGCGGGGCGAGGTCGATTTTGTTGATGATGAGGAGATCGCTGAACCGGATCGCGGGGCCGCCTTTGCGCGGGATTTTGTCTCCCTCGGCGACGTCGATCACGTAGATGAAGGCGTCGACGAGTTCGGGAGAAAACGTCGCGGTGAGATTGTCGCCGCCGCTTTCGACGAGGAGGAGCTGGAGGTCGGGAAACTTGGCTTCGAGCGCGCGGCACGCCTGTTCGTTCATCGTCGTGTCGTCGCGGATCGCCGTGTGCGGACAGCCGCCCGTCTCGACGCCCGAGATCCGGCCCGCCGGAAGCGCCGCCTCGCGGACCAGGAATTCGGCGTCCTCGGAGCAATAGATGTCGTTGGTCACCACCGCCATGGAGTAGCGGTCGCGGAGGGCCTGGCATAGCCGCAGGCAGAGCATCGTCTTGCCGGAGCCGACCGGGCCGCCGATGCCGATGCGAGGAACACGTCTGGGGGAAGTCATGGGAAGAAGTCAGGAGATGAAGAGCCGGGCCGCGGCGCGTTCATGGCGGGCCGCGGCGACGTCGAGCCAAGGGTTGAACCAACCGATCTCGGCGACGGGCACCCCGGCGGCGGACGTCACCAGGTCCGGACACGAGGCGAGCGCTTCGGTCAGCAGGCCCTGGGCGCCGTTCTGGCCGAGCCGCAGCAGTTTCATCGCCGCGGAGATCACGCCGGCGACCGCCGCGTAGGCGACCGCCGCCAAGGCCGCCTCCAGCGGAGCGCCGTGGACGCGGGCCTCGAGGGCGGCGGAAAGCGCGGAGCAGTGGGGCCAGCCGTGCGTCCGGACACGGTTCAGGAATTCGCGGGCGAGCGGAGAATCATGCAACGAGGCCGCGAGCTCGGCGCGTTGACGACCGATCGCCTCCGACGAGGCCCGGGCTTCGCGGGGCGCGCGCAGGGCGGAGGCGAGCTCGCACAGGCCGCCGATGGTCTCCCAATCGCCGGCGGCGAAGGCCTTCCAGGCGTGCGCGGCCAAGGGTAGTTCGACCTGGCGGAGGGTGGGCAGCACCGAGAGCAGGAGGAAGCGGCGCAAGGACTCGCGATCGCGGACCACGCCTTCCTCGACCAGCCCTTCGAGGCCGAAGGAATGGGCGTAGGCGCCGGTCGGATAAAAGGTGTCCGACGCCTGCAGCAGGCCGAAGAGCCAGCCGGCCTCAGTGGCGGTGCGAGGGACCGAGCTCATGGGCGGGTTGGAGGCCGCGGGCGAAATGCCCAGGCCGGAAGACGAGGTGTTCGCAGGCGAAAGGCAGGCCCAGCCGGCCCAGCAGCTGGCGCGCGGCCGGGCAGTCCGCGACGATCAGCCGGCCGGGCTCGGAGGATGCTTCGAGGTGCATGTTGCCGAAAGCCCAGCCCAAGCCGGCCGCCGCCGACGGCGGCAGCTCGAGGGATACGATCAGCACCGGCTCGGCGTGCTGACGCAGCACATAGCGGGCTGCGGGAGTCTGCGCGACGACCGCGCCATGGCGCAGGGGCCGTTCGAGCTCGAAGCCGAATTCCGCGCCGTCCTCCGCGACCACGCGCCAACGTCGTCTGGCCGCATCATGCCGGTCGGCGCGGACGGCGATCTCCGGCAAAGACGCATCGGGGTCGGCGACGGGCTCGCGGATCAGACGCAGCATGGCTCAGAACAGGAAGTAGCGCTGGGCCAGCGGGAGGACTTTGGCCGGTTCGCAGGTCAGGTGGACGCCGTCGGCGGTCACGCGATATGTCTCCGGGTCGACCACGATCCGGGGCATCGCGGCGTTGAGCACCATGTCGGCCTTGCCGATCTTGCGGCAATGGCGGACGGCTTCGAGGCGGCGGCTCAGGCCGAAGGAAGCCGGCCCGAGCGGGTCGGCGAGCGAGGCCGCGCTCACGAACGTCATGCTCGTCTGGTTCATCGCCTTGCCCCGGCCGCCCCACTGCGGCCGGTAGAAGGTCGGCTGCGGCGTCGGGATGGAAGCGTTCGGGTCGCCCATGTTCGCCCAGGCGATGAAGCCGCCGCGGACGACCATCTCGGGCTTGGCGCCGAAGAGCGCGGGCTTGGAGACCACGAAGTCGGCGACCTTGCCGACCTCCAGCGAACCCACCACGTGGGCGATGCCATGGGTGATGGCCGGGTTGATCGTGTATTTAGCGAGGTAGCGGAGGATACGGAAATTATCGGCCGCCGGATGGGCGCCGCCGGCGAGCGCGCCGAACTGCTCCTTCATCTTATGCGCGGTCTGCCAGGTCCGGCAGACCACCTCGCCGACCCGGCCCATCGCCTGGGAGTCGGACGACATCATCGAGATCGCCCCGAGGTCATGCAGGCGATCCTCGGCGGCGATGGTCTCCGGCCGGATGCGCGATTCGGCGAACGCGACGTCCTCAGGAATACGCGAGTCAAGGTGGTGGCAGACCATGAGCATGTCGAGGTGCTCGTCGATGGTGTTGACCGTGAACGGACGCGTCGGGTTCGTCGACGACGGCAGCACGTTAGGTTCGCCGCAGACGCGGATGATGTCGGGGGCGTGACCCCCGCCGGCGCCTTCGGAATGGTAGGTGTGGATGGCGCGGCCCTTGAAGGCCCCGAGCGTCGACTCGACGAAACCGGCTTCGTTGAGGGTGTCCGTGTGGATCGCCACCTGGACGTCGAGTTCATCGGCCACGCCGAGGCAGGTGTCGATGGCGGCCGGCGTCGTGCCCCAGTCCTCGTGGAGCTTCAGGCCGATGGCACCCGCGCGGATCTGTTCACGGAGCGGGCCCGGCGTCGAACAGTTGCCTTTGCCGAGGAAGCCGAAATGGACCGGATAGGATTCCGCCGACTCGAGCATCCGACGGAGGTTCCAGGCTCCGGGCGTGCAGGTGGTGGCCAGCGTCCCATGGGCCGGGCCCGTGCCGCCGCCGAGCATCGTCGTCACGCCCGAACTGATGGCTTCGTCGATCTGCTGCGGACAGATGAAATGGATGTGCGTGTCGATGGCGCCGGCGGTGACGATGCAACCCTCGGCGGCGAGGACTTCGGTGCAGGCGCCGATGATCATCGGGTCGGGGCGGCCCGTGGCGGGATCGGGATAAGCCGAGCCGAGGCCGGACTGGATCCCCGGATTGCCCGCATGTCCGATGCCGACGATGCGTCCGCCCTTCACCCCGATGTCGGCCTTGATGACGCCGAGCACGGGGTCGAGGATGAGCGCGTTGGTCACGACGAGGTCGAGCGATTCGGCGTCAGCGGCCGTGGACGACTGGCCCATGCCGTCGCGGATCACCTTGCCGCCGCCGAATTTCACCTCGTTGCCGTAGCCGCCGCCGGCGGCGATCAGGTCGGCTTCGACCTCGGCGAAGAGGTTGGTGTCGCCGAGGCGGACGCGGTCGCCGACGGTCGGACCGTACATCTGGGCGTACTGGAGGCGGGAAAGTCGCAGGCTCATGGTCAGAGAGGTCCGTTCACGCGGCCGTTGAAGCCGTAGACTTCGCGCCGGCCGGCGAAGGCGACGAGAGTGACGCGACGGGTGTCGCCGGCCTCGAAGCGGACCGCCGTGCCCGCGGCGATGTCCAGGCGGAAGCCGCGGGCCGCCGCGCGGTCGAAGCGCAGGGCGTCGTTGGCCTCCGCGAAGTGGAAATGGGAGCCGACCTGGACCGGGCGGTCGCCCGTGTTGGTGACTTCGAAGGTCACGGTGGCCAGGCCGACGTTGGCCTCCAGGTCCGGCGACGCGGCGGGGATGATCTCTCCGGGTTTCATGGGCGGATGGGATGGTGGACGGTGACGAGTTTCGTGCCGTCGGGGAAAGTCGCCTCGACCTGCACGTCGTGGATCATCGACCCGACGCCCTCCATGACGTCGGCCTCCTTGAGGATCGTCGTGCCGAAGGACATCAGCTCCGCCACGGAACGGCCGTCGCGGGCGCCTTCCATGATCTCGTAGGTGATGATCGCGATGGTCTCGGGATAGTTCAGCCTGAGCCCGCGCGCCTGGCGGCGCCGGGCGAGGTCGGCGGCGACGACGACCAGGAGTTTTTCTCGTTCACGGGGGAGGAGGTGCATGGATGGTTCAGACCTGCAGGTGGGTGCGGACGACTTCGTCGGTGAGGTCCTCGATGAGCCCGGAGGCGACGACCGCGCCGCGGTCGAGGGCGTAGAAGCGGTCGGCGACGTCGCGGCAGAAATCGACGTACTGCTCCACGAGGAGGATGGACAGCTTCGAGCCATCCCGGCGGCGGGCCGTCTTGAGCTGCTTCAGCGTGTCGCCGATCTGTTCGATGACGGACGGCTGGATGCCCTCGGTCGGCTCGTCGAGGATGAGCAGGCTCGGGTCGCAGAGCAGCGCGCGTCCGATGGCGAGCTGCTGCTGCTGCCCGCCGGACAGCACCCCGCCCTTGCGCGCGAGCATCTCGCGGAGGACAGGGAAGAGCTGGTAGACGCGGGCCAGCGCGTCCGCGGCGTCCGCGCCCTTGCGTCCGTGGACGACCAGCCCGAGGCGCAGGTTCTCCTCCACGGTCAGGAGAGGGAAGATGTCGCGTCCCTGCGGCACGTAGCCCAGCCCGAGGCGCGCGCGGACGTCGGTGGGCAGGCGGTGGATCGGCTGGCCGAGGAACTCGACCGAACCGGAACGCACCGGCAGCAGGCCGGTGATGGCCTTCAAGGTGGTCGTCTTGCCGACGCCGTTGCGGCCCATGAGCGCGACGACCTCGCCGGGCCGGACCTCGAAATCGACGCCGCGCAGGATGCGGGAGCCGGCGATGTCGGCCTCCACGGAAGTGAGACGGAGGAGAGCGTTCATCGGGTGCCGTGTTTGCCGCGACCCAGGTAGACCTCGCGCACGCGGGGATCGGCCTGGACGTCGTCGAATCTGCCTTCGCAGAGCTGGGTGCCCTGATGGAGGACCGTGACGCGGCCGTTGGCCGCGATCTGACGGACGAAAGTCATGTCGTGTTCGACGACCACCAGGCTGTGCTTCCCCGCCAGCGAAAGCAGCAGCTCGCCGGTACGGTGGGTCTCCTCGTCGGTCATGCCCGCGGCCGGCTCGTCCACGAGCAGCACGCGGGGCTCCTGGGCGAGCAGCATCCCGATCTCCAGCCACTGCTTCTCGCCGTGGGCGAGCAGGCCCGCCTGCCAGCCGCCCTTGGCCTCGAGCCGGATCAGCTTCAGCAGCTCGTCGATGCGGTCGGCCTGATCGGACGAGAGCTTCTGGAAGAGGGAGGCGAAGACCCCGCGCGCCCCGCGCAGGGAGAGGACCAGGTTCTCGCGGACGGTATGTTCCGCGTACACGCTCGGCGCCTGGAACTTGCGCCCGATGCCGAGGCGGTTGATGGCGACCTCGTCGAGCCTGGTCAGGTCATGCGAGTCGGCCGGATCGGTCCCGAACTCGATCTTGCCCTTGTCGGGCTTCGTGCGACCCGTGAGGAGGTCGAAGAAGGTCGATTTGCCGGCGCCGTTCGGCCCGATGACCGTCCGGAGTTCGCCTTCGAACAGGTAGAAGTTGAGGTTCGTGATGGCCTTGAAGCCATCATAGGTCTTGGAGACGTCCTCGACGGTGAGCAGGGGATGGGCCATGGGTTCAGGCGGCAGGGGCGGCGGGCGCGCGGAAGCGACGCCAGAGCGGACGAAGTTTCTCCGGCAGGCTGACCAGCCCGCCGGGCAGGAACAGCACCACCAGCAGGAAGAGGCCGCCGAGCAGGATCAGCCAGAGGTCGGGGATGGCGCGGGTCGCGTAGCTCTTGAGGAAATTGACGAAGACCGCGCCGAGGATGGGCCCGACCAGCGTGCCTCGGCCGCCGACGGCGACCCAGACGATCGCCTCCAGCGACTTGTCCGGCGTCATGTCGCTCGGGTTGATGATCCCGACCTGCGGGACGTAGAGCGCGCCGCCGATGGCCGCGATGAGGGCGGCCAGCACGAAGAGGAACAGCTTGAAGGCCGGCGTCGCATAGCCGCTGAACAACGTACGGTTCTCGCCGTCGCGGATCGCGCGCTGGACCAGGCCGAACTTCGTGCCGCGCAACCAGCGCAGGAGGACGATGACGCCCACGAGGACCGCGGCGGTGAGCACGAAGAGCCCGCGCTGCGTGGCCGGCTCGCGCAGCGGAAAGCCCAGCACCTGCTTGAAGTCGGTGAAGCCGTTGTTGCCGCCCATCAGCGTGTTGTTGCGGAAGAAGATGAGCGCGCCGGCGTAGGTGAGGGCCTGCGTCAGGATGGAGAAATAGACCCCCTTGATGCGGGAGCGGAAGGCGAGCCAGCCGAAGATCCCCGCGACCAGCCCGGGCAGCAGGAACACCATGAGCATCGCGAAGGAGAAATGCTCGAAGGGCTTCCAGAAGGCGGGCAGGTCCGTCCAGCCGAGGAAGACGAGGAAATCCGGAATCGGCTTATGGTACTGCCCTTGGTCGCCGATCATGCGCATGAGGTACATCCCGTGCATGTAGCCGCCGAGGGCGAAGAACAGGCCCTGCCCCAAGGACAGCAGCCCGGTGCCCCCCCAGAGCAGGTCGACGGACAAGGCGAGCAACGCGTAGCAGAGGTACTTGCCCCAGAGGTTGAGGGTGAAGTGGTCGATGACGCCGCCGGCGTCGAGCGCCGGCATGATCAGGATCGTCACCGCGGCGAACAACAGGATCGCGGCGGAGGCGTCGCTGAGCGGCGCCGGCGGACGGAGGGGTTCGGGAGCAGGGGAAGGCATCTTAGTCGAGGCTGCGGGAGCGGGCGGCGAACAGGCCGGAAGGCCGCCACTGGAGGAAGAGGATGATGGCGCAGAGGACCAGGATCTTGCCGAAGACGGCGGAATCCTGCGCGAGGTTCTGGAGGAAGCCGCCCACGACGGGCACGTTGGCCAGCGCGCCGGCGACGGAAGGCGAGTACTGCTGGACGAACTGGTCGAACGAGCCGATGCCGATCCCGCTGACCACCGTGCCGACGAGGTTGCCGACGCCCCCGACGACCACGACCATGAAGCTATCCACGATGTAGGACTGGCCGAGCGACGGACCGACGTTGCCGATCTGGCTGAGGAAGGCGCCGGCCAGCCCGGCCAGCCCGCTGCCCAAGGCGAAGGTCAAGGTGTTCACACGCTCGGTGCGCACGCCCATGCAGGAAGCCATCGCGCGGTTCTGGGTCACCGAACGGATGAGCAGGCCGAGCGGCGTACGCGTAAGGACCAGCCAGACGCCGAGGACCACGACGGCGGCGAACCCGATCACGAACACGCGGTTCCAGCCGAGGAGGATGTCGCCGACCACCCAATTGCCGCTGAGATAGGCCGGGCTGCCGACCTGGACGTTGTTGGCGCCGAAGGTGAGCCGCAGGAGCTGCTGCAGGAGCAGGGAGACGCCCCAGGTCGCGAGCAGGCTTTCCAGGGGGCGACGATAAAGGAAGCGGATGACCGAACGCTCGAGGAGCACGCCGGCGCAGGCGGCGGCGAGGAAGCTCAGCGGCAGCGCGAACAAGAAATAAGATTCCTGAAGCCAGCCGGTCGCATGCAGGCCCGGCAGGGAAAGTGACCAGCCGAACGGTGAAAGCGCCAGGCCGGAGCCGAAGAGATTCTGCACCACGTAGGTGGTGTAGGCGCCGATCGCGATCATCTCCCCGTGGGCCATGTTGATGACCCCCATCAGGCCGAAGGTGATCGCCAGACCTAAGGCGACGATCAAGAGGATGCTGCCGAGGCTGAGGCTGCGGAAAATCGTCCCCCCGAAGTCCACGAAGCCGCGGTGGGTATTGACGGCCTTGAGCGCGTCGACCCCGGCGGCGAGTAGCTGGGCGTCGTTGGCGGATTCTGCTTCTTTTATAGCAGTCTTGATGAAATCCGTGCTGGCCAGCGACTTGAGGTCGGCAAGTTCGCGCAAAGCGTCCGCCTTCACCGCGGCTTCCTTGGATTTGAGGCGGATCAAGGCGACGGCCTCACGGAGGGCCTTCACGACCTTGGGGTCGGCCTCCGTTTTCAAGCGTCGCTCAAGAACCGGCAGCTTCTCGGACTGCTGAGCCTGGCCGATCGCGGCGATCGCCGCCTGGCGCTTGGCGGCGATCGGCGAGGAGAGGTCGGTCAGGTCGAGGACCGCTTTCATCACCCGTCGCAAGTTCGCCGAGTGCGGAGCGGTCTCGAGCTCGTCTGCGACCAGCCGCACTTCCTGTCCGGCAGCATCCCGTAGCGGGAGCCCCGTGGCGAGGATGACGGCCTTCTGCGAGCGCTTCGCATCCTTGTCGCCGACGAGCAGGACGGGCGATGGCGCGGCGCCCGGGGCCGCATGCAGGAAGATGCGGTCCTTGCGCCAGGCATCCAGCAAGGGCTGGATGACGTCGTCCGCCCGGCCCATCAGCTCGTTCAGCACCGCGGCCTGAGCGGCTTCGTCCTTCCCGAGCACCGCGCGGCGGATGACTTCCCGGGCCTCTTCGGCCCCGGCGGCGGGGAACAAGGCGAGCAAGGCGACGATGGCGGCGAACAGATTCCTCACGATGCCGACAAGTGAGCAACTACCGTGCCAAAGACATCAATGAAGAGGGCGGGCCCTCCCAGGCCCGCCCACCCTACCAAGAATCACCGTCGACCGAAAGTCGTACTTGAACTTGCCCATCAACCAGGGCTCACCGAAGACGTTAACGTAAGACTTCAGGATCTTGAACTGACCGTCCGCCTTCGTCTCGCCGATGAACACGTTCTTGGTGAGGTGCATGTTGGGCTGGGTGGTGACCTTGCCGCCGGGGCCGTCGAAGCTCACGCCGGACTTCCACGCCGCGCGGACCTTGTCGACTTCGAAGGAACCGGCCTTCTCGACGCAAGCCTTCCAGAGGTAGACCCCGTTGTAAGAGAGCACCATCGGGGAGCAGGTCACGCGGCCGTCCTTGACGATGCCGGGGACCGTGCTCTTGGCGAGCCAGGCCTGGAAATCGGCGATGAACTTGGCGTTGGCCGGCGACTTGATCGTCTGGAAGTAGGTCCAGCAACCGAGCTGTCCGACCAGCTTGTCGGCGGGGAGACCGCGGAACTCATCCTCGGAGATCGAGAAGGAGACCACCGGGCAGGTCTCGGCGGTCAGGCCGGACGCGGCGTACTCCTTGAAGAACGGCACGTTGGTGTCGCCGTTGAGCGTGCTGACGACCGCGGCGCCACCGCCGGAGGAGAACTGCTTGATCTCGGCGACGATCTGCTGGTAGTCGGTGTGGCCGAACGGCGTGTACTTGCCGGCCGAGATGATCTTGCCGGAAGCATCCTTGCGGAAGCCGCCGCCGATGTTCTCGATGGGCACGCCCTTGCTCAGGAGATACTCCAGGAGCACCAGGTTGGTGGTCTGCGGGTAGACATAGTCGGAACCGAGGAGGTAGAACTTCTTCACGCCCTGGGCGAGGAGGTAGTCGACCGCCGGGGTGGCCTGCTGGTTGACCGCCTCGGCCGTGTAGGCGACGTTCGGGGACTCTTCTTCGCCTTCATACTGCACCGGGTAGAAGAGCAGCCCGTTGTTCTTCTCGAAGACGGGCAGGCAGGACTTGCGCGAGACGGAGGTCCAGCAGCCGAACGTCACGGCCACCTTGTCCTGCTCGAGGAGCTGCTTGGACTTCTCGGCGAAGAGCGGCCAGTTGGAGGCGCCGTCGACGACGACCGGCTCGATCTTCCGGCCGAGGACGCCGCCCTTGGCGTTGATCTCGTCGAAGGTGAAGAGCAGGACGTCGCGGAGGGACGTCTCGCTGATCGCCATCGTGCCGGAGAGCGAGTGGAGGACGCCGACCTTGACGGTGTCCTGCGCCTTGGCGGGCGCGACGAGTGAGGCCAGGGCGAGCGCGCAGGCGGCGAGCACGCGATTGGATGGTTTTTTCATGTGGGTGGAAGAAGGATGGCGGAGGGATCAGAACCGGTAGAGGCTCTGGACGGCGTAGAAGGTCGAGCTGCTGGCGGTGGCGCCGGAGCCCGAGTAGTCGAGGAAGGAGATCTCCGCGCGGACCGTCAGCTTGGGCGTGAAGGCGTAGGAAGGCGCGAGGGTGTACTTGACGTACTTGGTGTCGGTGGTGTTGCTCGTCTCGCCGGAAAGGCGGGAGGTGAGGGAAAGCTTGCTGTCGATGGCCTTCACGTAGACCAGGAGCCAGTTGTAGCCGTCGCTTTCGTCGACCAGATACTCGGCCGCCACCGTGTCCGTGCTGCTGAGGGCGTGGGAGACCCAGACGTCGTACACCGCGCCGCCGCCGTCGTTGTCCTGGCCGGCCCCGACCCAGATCTGCGTGTCCTTGATGCCCTTATAAGTATAGTAAGCCTCCAGGCCCTTCTCGGAGAAATCCCCGTCGCCGGCGAAGATGGTCGACTCGGCGGTGCCGTACAGGGAATCCACCACGGCGGCGCCCACGCGGTGGTTGCCGAAGGTGTAATCCGCCTTGATGCCGGTATGGTAGGCCGGCACGGGGAAGCCGAGCAGGTCGCGGTTGGCGTTGCTGATCTGCGTCAGGTTGATCGGGTCGAACGCCTCATAACCCAGGTAGGAGAGGAAGTTGCCGACGGTGATCTTCAGGCCGGCATCCGGCTCATAGGAGACATAGGCGTCGAGCAGGTCGGCCTTGTCGAAGGCGCTGCGGTAGAACATGCTGGCGTAGGCCGTGACGGTCGGGGCGAGCTGGGCCTTGACGCCGAACTTGGCGTGGGTGATGTCCAACGCCGAATCCGTCGCGGCGCCGGAGGTGTCCTGGACGGAGCCGGTGACGACGACGTAGCCGTCGAAGGTGACGGCGGGCGGCGTCTCGGCCGCGACGGCGCCGGCGGCGGCGAGAAGGAAGGCGGTGGCGAACGGTAGGGATTTTTTCATTGGATGGTGTTGCGTGTGCGTCATCGCAGTTGCACCCCCTGTGCCAAAAGCCGTCCGCAATTTTACGTCTTTTATTTTTGTCCAATAACATCTCCGCCTGTTTTTTTTCTCACAAACCCGCGATGGTTTTGAGGCTATCTGTGCGAATCTGTGCGGAAGATCCGGGCTGACGAATTTACGGCTGACGAATAATCGCCGAGCCAATTCGGACAACGTGCTCGGTTTGAACCAGACGTCCGGCAGGGGCCGATCCCACCGACGATCCGGAGCGAGGCGGGCCAGGCTGCGGCCGAACCTCCTACGGCGCGCCGCCACGCCCGCAAGTCCGCGGCCGGGGAAGGTCCCGGCGGACCTCGCCGGGAGCCGGATGGCGTCGGCGCCGCGGCGATCGTCAGGCGGATCGGCTCCATCCCGCCGGCCGCGCGCACTCCGGGGTTGTGCCGGCAAGGGGGGGCCGCAAAGGTGACGTCATGTCCGCCGGCGCCGCCCTGCCCTTCAAGATCAGCGTCCTCGTGTTCATGCACGACGAGGCCGGCCGGCAGCTGCTCATCCAGCGCACGAAGGCGCCGAACATCGGCTGCTGGAGCCCGATCGGCGGGAAGCTCGAGATGGCCCTGGGCGAGTCGCCGTTCGAATGCGCCGTCCGGGAGACCTTCGAAGAGACCGGGGCGCGCGTCGCGACCGAAGACCTGCACCTCTTCGGCATGATCTCCGAGAAAGGCTACGAAGGCCAGTCGCACTGGCTGATGTTCCTCTTCGAATGCCGACGGCCCCTGCCCGGCCTGCCCGCCGCCATCGACGAAGGGAAGTTCGGTTTCTTCTCGCGGGCGGAGATCGACCGGATCGCCATCCCGGAGACCGACCGCACGTTGCTCTGGCCCGTCTATGACGAGCACCGTCGCGGCTTCATCGCCTACCGCGCCGAGTGCCATCCCGGCGCGCCCCTCCAGGTGGTCGTCGAGGAGACGCGCGACCGCCCCAACCTGGACTGACCATGGACGCCGCCGGATCCGCCGCCGAGTTCAAGCGGACCAACCGCAAACCGGCCTATCCCATCGGCGAGGAACTCCGCGCCTACCTCTCGCGCGAAGGCCGCGAAGTCCCGCTGCCCGTCACGTACGCCCAGCTACGCGGCTTCACGGCGGCGATGCCCTTGCTGGAACGCGGCAAGGACACCCTCTGGGAGACGGTGGCCTACCCGCCCGAAGAGATGGGCCGCCTCTCGCAAGGCCTGCTCGAGACCTATGCGCTGCTGCGCGGCGAAGGCGGCATGAAGGTCTTCAGCCACGTCTATGTCGACCGCGTCGATTTCTGCTCGTTCGGAAATTCCCAGCCTTTCCGCGTCCGCATCGTCAACGCCTACAACGAGAACCACGACTACTTCTACGTGAAGGTCGGCGACGCCTCGCGCGTCTGCGGGCTGGAGCTCGAGCACCTGCTCTCGCCCAACCGGATGCTCTACCTCACCTGGGGCGAGACGCTCGTCGAAGAACACGTCACCGGCATCCCCGGCGACATCTTCGCCGAGAAGTGGCTGGCCGCCGACGGCCACCACCCCGTGCGGCTCGCCAAGGAGCTCATCAAGTTCGAGGAACGCTGCCTCGTGCGGCTCCTGGGCGACATGCGCGCCTATAATTTCGTCATCGCCGTCACCCCGGACTTCGACGCGACGGCCATCCGCGTGCGCGCGATGGATTTCGACCAGCAAAGCTACGACGGCCGGCTGAGGTTCTACCTTCCGGGCTCATTCAAGGAAAACCGTCCCTTCGCCCAGCTCTGCGCCAAGCACATCAACGCGGCGTCAGCCGCCCAATATCGCCGGGAAGAGCAGTCGCTGATCCATCGCCGGCATCTGGCGGCCCCCGACCGGGTGAAGGACCTGCTGGCCGCCATGCGGGCGAACCCCCTCACCTCCGCCGAAAAAGCCAAGGAACTCGCCGATGGCCTGGCGGAATACCACCGCGACCCGGCCTTCCGGCAGCACGCCGACATGGCGGGGCTGATCGGCGAAAGCCTCACCCGGCTGGACCGGGTGTTGCGCTCTTAATAGTAAGCGCTGGACAGGACGCGCGCCGGATGGGCAGACTCCGAGGCCTGCGATGAGCGACTCTTTAAGGCACGAATGCGGCATTGCCCTTGTCCGGCTGACCAAGGACCTGAAATGGTATCAGGAGAAGTACGGCACGCCTCTTCACGGCTTCAACCAGCTCTTCCTCCTCATGGAGAAGCAGCACAACCGCGGGCAGGACGGCGCCGGGATCGGCTGCGTCAAGATCGGGGCGGAGAACGGCGAGGCCTTCCTCTTCCGCGACCGCGAGATCGGAGCCCAGGGCCTGACCCAGATCTTCACGCGCCAGATCAAGGCCTACTCGGACAAGATGCGCGAGGCCGTGATCGTCCCGGAATTCCCGGAGACGGTGAAGCGCCACTTCGACTTCGGGGGCGAACTCCTCCTCGGACACCTCCGCTACGGCACCTCGGGCAATTTCGATTCGGTCTCGTGCCATCCCTACGCCCGCAAGTCGATCTGGCCGACGCGCAACCTCCTCGTCGCCGGCAATTTCAACCTCACCAACACGAGCGAGCTCAACGCCTCCCTGACCCAGCGCGGCGCCCACGTCATCTACTCCACGGACACGCAGTCGATCCTCGAGGAGATCGGCTTCTGGCTCGACGAGGAACACGACCGCCTCTTCAAGGCCTTCAAGGACCAAGGCCTCGAGGGGACCGCCCTGCAGGCCGAGATCTCGAAGCACATGGACATCGGCAACGTCCTGCGCCGCGCCGCCAAGCATTGGGACGGCGGCTACGCCATCGCAGGCCTCGTCGGCAACGGCGACAGCTTCGTCATCCGCGACCCCAACGGCATCCGCCCCTGCTGGTACGCCCGCACCGACGATCTCATCGCCGTGGCCTCCGAGCGCGTCGCCCTCATGACCATCGTGGGCGTCGCCCAGGAAGACGTGCACGAGCTCCCGGCCGGTTCTGCGCTCATCATGAAGGCGGACGGCCGCCACTCGATCGAGTCGTTCCACGCCCCCGGCGAGATCCGTCACTGCTCCTTCGAGCGCATCTACTTCTCGCGCGGCAACGACCCCGAGATCTACGCCGAGCGCAAGGCCCTCGGCGCCGCCTTGGCCGACGACGTCCTCGCGCAGATCCGCGACGACCACGACCATGCGGTCTTCTCCTACATCCCGAACACGGCCGAGATCGCCTGGTACGGCCTGATGGAAGAGCTCCGCAAACGCCGCCGCGCGCAGGTCAGCGACAAGCTGATCGCCGCGCAGCGCGCAGGTAAGCTCGACGAGGCCATGATCGAGAAGCTGGTGCTCGGCGGCTGGCCCCGCGGCGAGAAGGTCGCCCACAAGGACGTCAAGCTGCGTACCTTCATCTCGCAGGAGAAGAACCGCATGCAGATGGCCTCGCACGTCTACGACATCTCTTACGGCACCGTACGCGAAGGCGACACGCTCGTCTGCGTCGACGATTCCATCGTCCGCGGCACGACCCTCCGTCAGTCGATCCTGCGCATCCTCGCCCGCCCCAATCCGAAGCGGATCGTCATCGCCTCGACGGCCCCGCAGATCCGCTACCCGGACTGCTACGGCATCGACATGTCCGAGATGGGCAAGTTCCTCGCCTTCCAGGCGGCCGTGGCGCTCTGCAAGGAACGCGGCAAGGCGGACCTCCTCCGCGAGGTCTACGAAGATTGCACGGCCCAGTCGAAACTGCCGGTCGCGCAGATGAAGAACCACGTACGCCGCATCTACGACGCCTTCACGGAAGAAGAGATCGCCGCCAAGGCGGCCGAACTGGTCTACCCCGCGAAGAGCGGCTGGAAGGGCGAGCTCGTGCTCGTCTTCCAGAAGATCGCGTCCTTGCACAAGGCCTGCCCCACGAGCCGCGGCGACTGGTACTTCACCGGTGACTACCCGACGCCGGGCGGTCTCGGCGTGCTCAACCAGGCCTACATCAACTACTGGGAGAAGCGCGAAGGTCGCGCCTACTGATCAGGCGTAGAGGCGGAACGGAGCCGTCCGCGCGCGGAAGGCCGCCGCGTCGCCTTCCCACCGTGCGGTCCAGCGGGCGAGGTCCGTCCGCGCGCCCTTGGCGCGCAGCTCCTCGAAGAAGGCCTCGCTGCCGAGGTGCTTGATGAAAAGCTCGCGCTTGACGGCCGGGAGCCCGGCGAAGGGGTTCGGAGCCCAGACGCACGCCTGCCGGAGCATCTGCAGCGAAAGCGCGGTGGGGCGCAGGCGGGCCCAGTCGCTGACGCCGACATAGGCTCCCTGCGTGCCATCGGCGAGCTGCTGCGGCTCGAGCGTCAGTCCGGGCGAAGCGGCGGCGAGCGCCGCGACCAGTTCGGCGGACTTGCGGCGAGGATAGGTCACGAAGCGGAAATTACGGCCGATGCCGGAAGAATGGCTGAATCCGGAATCCATGCAGCCCAGCCCGGTCATGGCATATCCCAACGCCGCCTTGGGGCTGTCGATCATCGGCGAGGTCGGCGTCCAGCTCAGGCCGGTCTGATGCCAGGTCATCTCGCGACGCCAGCCGCGCATCGCGACGACCTCGAGCCGGCCGCGCCGGCGGGCGGACTCGTCCAGATCGAGGACGCCGGGCGTGGCGACGGCCCAGCGGGCGATCTCGCCGATGGTCAGGCCGTGCACGTAAGGCGTCTCATAGGCGCCGACATAACTGCGCCACTTGCGGTCGAGGAAAGGCCCCTCGACCTTCTCGCCGCCGAGCGGGTTGGGTCGGTCGAGCACCACCACGACCGGCGGCCGCGGGAGCGAGTAACACGCCTCGAGGACGAGACGCAGGCAGCTGATGTAAGTGTAAGAGCGGACCCCGACGTCCTGGAAGTCCACGACCACGGCATCGAGTCCGGAGAGCATCTCCGGCGTGGGCCGACGGGTGGCCCCATAGAGAGAATAGACCGGCAGGCCGGTGCGGGCGTCCTTGCCGTGACCGACCGAGGCGTCGGCCTTGGCGACGCCATCGATGCCGTGTTCCGGTCCGAACAACTTCACGAGCCTCACGCCGGGCGCGCGGGCCAGCACGTCGACCGTGCGCAGGCCGCGCCGGTTGACGCCGGCGCGGTGCGTCACCAATCCGCAACGCAGGCCGCGCAGCGGCGCGAAATCCTCGGCGGCAAGCACGTCGATGCCCGTCATCACCTGAGTCGTGACGGACTGGAGCGGGAGAGTCGGGAGAGGCGGACGCGGGCCGGCGGGAGAGGCGCCGCCACCGCCGCCGCCGGCGCAGCCCGCCAGACCGAGAGCGCCCAGCGAACCTAGGGCGGTGAGGTGAAGGAAGTCGCGGCGGTCCATGGAGAAGGGTGCGGAGATGTTCGGTCTTTCCGGGAAGGGTTCAAAGGCTGAAATCTAAAATCCGTTTGCAGGCGGGGGCACCCGCCGACACCTTGGGCGGATGCGCGTCGCCCTCCTTGGCTCCGGTCGCGGCTCCAACGCCGAGGCCGTCCTCCGCGCCCAGGCCGAAGGACGCCTGGGCAAGGCCAAGGTGGTCGGGATCTGGTGCGATGTGCCGACCTGCAAGATGCTGGAGCTCGGCCCGGAATTCGGCGTCCCCGCCCGCTTCCTCGACACCGGTCCCTTCAAGACGAAGTTCTCGCCGGAACGCGAACAGGCCTGGGCCGAAGACCTGAAGGCCGCGCAGGTCGACCTCGTCGTGCTCGCCGGCTTCATGCGCGTCATCAAAGCGCCGCTCCTCGAAGCTTTCCCGGGGCGCATCATCAACCTCCACCCCAGCCTGCTGCCGGCCTTCCCCGGACTCGACGGCATCGGCCAGGCTTGGAACGCCGGCGTGCCCGAGGCCGGATGCACCGTCCACTGGGTCAACGCCGAGATCGACGGGGGCGCGCACCTGGGACAGACCCGCGTCGCCCGCGAAGCGACCGACACCCTCGAATCCTTCGCGCACAAGATTCATGCCGCCGAGCACACCCTGCTCCCCGCGGTCATCGCCCGCCTGAGCGTGAGCCTCTCCTGATGATCGAACTGAAGTGCCCCATCCACGAAGACATGGTCCAGCCGTTGGAAGACCATTTCTGCGAACTCACCCGCTCCTCCTGGATGCTCTTCCATGAAGGCCCCGGGAAGCCGCACTTCGTGATGGGCTATTTCGACACCAAGGGGGAAGCCGACGAAGCCTGGGCCGGCCTGCGCAAGGCGTTCAAGAAACTCCCGGAGGCCTACGACGAGACCGTCATGGCCGACAAGGACTGGAAGGAAGCCTACAAGGAACACCTCAAGCCTTGGGATCACGGCCGGCTCCACTGGGTCCCGGCCTGGATGCGCGGCAAGCACCCGGTTCCGGCCGACGCCGCCGTGATCTGGTTCGACGCCGGCCTGGCCTTCGGTACCGGCGACCACCCGACGACGCGGCTGTGCGCGATCCGCATGCTCGACTTCCTCGGGACGCATCCCGCCGCGCAGGTCTCCGTCACCGACGCCGGCTGCGGCTCGGGCATCCTCGCCCTCTCCGCGGCCAAGCTCGGCTGCGGGCGCATCGCCGGCTTCGACCGCGATCCGGAATCCGTGCGCGTGAGCATCGCCAACCGCGAAGAGAACGGCATCGCCGACGAAGCGGTCGCCTTCCATCACGCCGGACTCGAGGAAGGCTTCCGCCTGACCGGGCGCGCCGACGTCGTCCTCGCCAACATCATCAGCGACGTGCTCTGCATCTACGCCGACAACCTCGTGGACTCCGTGAGCCCCGGCGGCGTGCTGGCCCTCAGCGGCATCCTCGCGAAGGAACAGGACGCCGTCCGCGCCCATTTCGAAGCCAAATGCCGCGCGGCCTGGGGCGACGGCATGAAGTCCGACGGACGCGTCATGGGCGAATGGAGCGACGTCGCCCTGTTCCGCCCGCTCTGAGCTCCCGCCCTGACGAAACCTCCGACCCGCCTCCTTCCATGCACGAGACCACCGCCCGCCGCATCCTTTATGCGCGCCTCATCGCCCTGCTCTTCGGGGCGTTCTGCCTGCTGATGGGAGTCAACGAACTCGTCGGCGGCCTGAACCTGGGGTTCGCGCAGATCCCGCCACGCTGGAATCCGGCCGTCGTCACGTTCCCGCGCGCGCTCCGCGCCGAGTCCTGGTTCCTCATCGCCTACGCCGGGCTGCTCTTCCTGCCGTGGCGACGCATCGCCTCGCCGCAGGCATGGAACCGGCTCTTCGTCGTGCTCTGCGTCGCTTCGCTGGTCTTCGCGTTCGCGATGATCTCCGAGGTGATGGCCAAGAACTACGTGGCCCAGGCCGCCGGCCTGAAGGCGCGCATCCCGGTCTTCCAGGCGATCCTCCTCTTCCTCTGCCTCGGCCAGATCCCGCTCGAGCTCTTCAGCCGGAAGCCGGAGCTGCTCGACTGATCAGAGCGCGGTGAACAACTGGCGCCAAGGTATGAACCAGGGCCAGATCAGCACGATGGCGAGGAAGCTCAGCGCGATGCCCGCTGGGATCTCTTGGCGACGTCCGGCGAGGACGCGGGGCGCGGCGTAGACGAGCAGCCACACGGACTTATAAATCACCTGAAAGACGAGCAGCCAGACGAAGCCGGCGGGCCAGGAGAGGCCAAGCACAGAACAGACAAGAATGGCGACCCAAAGGGAGCCGACCAGCGTGCGCCATCCGGCGCTCTCCGCGAAGACACCGTGATCCGTGGCCGAAGGCCTCAGCAAGGTGCCGGAACCGACCGGCACCAGGATCAGGATATTCGCCCAGAACAAGACCTGCGTGGCCGACATCGGTCAGAGCGAGGCGTACAGGGCCTCGGCGCGGCGCATCGCTTCGTCGAGCGTCGGCGCGGTCACCGTGATGTGGCCCATCTTACGCCCCGGCGCGGCCTTCCCTTTGTCATAGAGATGCAGCTTGGCGGAAGGATCGGCGAGGACCTTGGTCCAGTCTGGCTCCTGGCCGTCGCGCCAGACGTCGCCGAGCAGGTTGACCATCGCGGAAGGCGCGAGCGGCTTCGTGCCGCCGAGCGGCAGGCCGCACACGGCGCGGACATGCTGCTCGAACTGGCTCGTCTCGTTCGCGTCGAAGGTCTGGTGGCCGCTGTTGTGCGGGCGCGGCGCGAGCTCGTTGACGACGATGCGACCGTCCTGCACGAACATCTCGACGGCGAGCAGGCCTACCAGCTGGATCTTCTCGGCGATGCTCAGCGCGAGCGCGCGGGCTTCGGCGGCGGTCGCCTCCGAGATACGGGCGGGCGAAAGCGAGAGATGCAGGATGTGGTTGCGATGGATGTTCTCGGCGGGGTCATAGACCGCGGTGCGGCCGTCGACGGTGCGCGCGACGAGCACGGAGATCTCCATCTGGAACGGCACCCAGGCTTCGAGGACGCCCACGGCGCCACCGATCTTCGCCCACGCGGCGG